>JBAZZS010000002.1:300000-438433 GCA_041658685.1 Candidatus Gracilibacteria bacterium
GCCCCCACGGCAAAAACCGCCAAGAAAAAATCAGGAACCACAAAAGCGGCATTGTACACATCGAGGGTGGACCCGGCGCCAAACGTTTGAGCAAAAGTTCGGTCACGCAAAAGCCCCAATGCATAACTCAGCCCGGAGGTGAGCGTCAACGTAAATGCAGTATGATACAACAGATTTTTAAAACCGCCGGCCGCTTCTTTTCTTTGTTGAAATTTCCGGAAAAAGGAAAACATGAGAAACGAATTTTAAAGCGCCCAGCCCCATGGATTAATAAGAAGAATCGTCTTCGGTCTCGAGAACCAAACCCAAATCTTCTTCTTTAACGGCATTTTCATCCACTTCATCATCATCTTCTTCCATGGTTTCAAATTCATCTCCCTCTTCTTCATCGACACGCGTCATTTCTTCTCTTTTCTCTTTTTCTCCATCGCAAGTGCATTCGCATTCGGGAAGACCGCATCCTTCGCAAACCGGACAATCACTGCCACAAGAACATTCATCCATATCTTAAAAATTAACATTTAAAAAGGCACCCCCCATTTTCATCATTTCGTAAGGAAATGCAATAGAATTTTAACGGAAAGAGCTTATAATTTTTTTACCATGAAATTTTTAGCAGGAGCGGTTCAATTGGATGCCATACTTGGGAAAGTGACTGAAAATCTTTGCCGTGCCGAGCACTATATCCAGAAAGCTGCAAAAGCCGGAGTAAAACTTTTAGTTTTACCGGAGTTGTTTTCTACGGGCTATGATTTAAAAAATCAGACCGCACGTTTTGCCGAGACCGAAAAAGGACCAACTCCTCAGTTTCTCCTTCAGATGGCTAAAAAATATGGGTTACACCTTACCGGAAGCTACATTGAAAAAAGTCGCGGCAAACCTTTTAACACCGCTCTTTTGGTGGGTCCTAAAGGCTTTATTGGAAAACATCGAAAAGTAAATTTATGGGGAGAAGAACAGCGTTATTTTAAGGCTGGGAATTCTTTTAAGGTCTTTAAAACCGAACTGGGAGTTATGGGAATTTTAATTTGTTATGACGCTGACTTCCCGGAGTCGGCTCGCGCCCTAGCTCTTCAAGGGGCGGAAATTTTGCTTTTTCCGACCGCTGGAACGGTTTCTTTTTCTATGTTTTATGGAAATTTTATTGCATCACGTGCGTTTGAAAATGGATGTTTTTTAATCCAAGCGAATCGTGTGGGAAAAGAAGGGGATTTCGTTTATGCAGGATTTTCACGCGTCATTAATCCTCAAGGGATTGTTTTAGTGGATGCAAAAAAACAAGAACGGTTTATTGCCACTGAAATTGATTTATCGCTGATTCAACAACAACGTCAAAAAGCCCCTTATCTTAAAGAATTTAAGGGGGAAATTTATAAAAAATATTTTCGAAGAAGGAAATACGGAAAAAGGAGAGCGCACTTCGCTGCGCTTTGTGTGTGATGGCGGGGACGGCGGGACTCGAACCCGTGACCTCAGCAGTGACAGTGCTGCGCTCTAACCAGCTGAGCTACGCCCCCATAGTGATAAGTCTTAACCAAGGAGAGATTTTTTATCGCTTGTCAGGCAATCCTCTCGAGCGAATGCGGCGATAGCCCGCTTGCGGGGCTTGAGCCGTATGAACGAAGAGAGGAAAATCTTGCTTTGCAAGATTTAAAATCTCGACGATCTAAGCCTTTGAACGGCGGGCCCCGTAGTTTTCACCAAAGGTGAACGCTACGCCCCCATATTTTTCTTTAGCGAGCGAGATAATAACGTGGTTGTCTCCTTTTTTGCAACAAAAAAATGTTATGATAGGAGCAATGACCAAAAAATCTCCTCTTCGTATCGGCATTGATGCACGCATGTATTCCGCGGCGTTTACGGGAATCGGGCGATATGTTTTTGAGCTCACGCAACGTCTTTTTAAGCGTTCCGAAAACGAAGCCATTGAATGGACTCTTTTTATGAATGAGCCGGAATTTAATGCGTTTTCCCCACCGAATGATTGGGTGAAAAAAGTGCTCGTGAATGCCAAACATTATTCGTGGGCCGAGCAAGTTCGATTTTTGAAAATCCTCAATCGGGAAAAGCTTGATTTGATGCATTTTACGCATTTCAATGCCCCGCTTTTTTATCGCCGGCCGAGCGTGGTGACCATTCACGACCTCACTCTTTCTTTTTATCCGGGGAAAAAAATGCGGTCGCCCATTCATCGACTTGCGTATCATCTCGTGTTGAATTCCGTGGTGCGCCATGCGCGAGGTATTATTACGGTCTCCAAACACACGCGAAAAGACTTGGTACATTTAATTAAAGTTCCCGAGTCCAAAATTCAGGTGATTTATGAGGCGGCGGGGGAAGAATTCCGGGTTTTGAACGATAAAAAACTCATTGAAAACACATTAAAACACCTTAGGATTGATCGTGATTTTATTTTGTACACCGGAGTATGGCGCGATCATAAAAATCTGGTGCGTTTAATTCAGGCATTTGCAACATTATGTGAAAAGCCAACTTTTGACGGACTTCTTGTGATCACGGGACGCGAGGATCCTTTTTATCCGGAAGTGAAGGCCACTATTCAAAAATTAGGCCTTGAAAAGCGCGTGGTTTTAACCGGGTTGGTGAGTGAACGGGATCTTGTGGTCTTGTACAACGCGGCGCGTTTTTATGTGCTGCCTTCGTTGTATGAAGGATTTGGATTGTCTCCCCTCGAGGCTATGGCGTGCGGAACACCGGTGGCGGCTTCCAATACGTCCTGCATTCCCGAGGTATGCGGAGAGAAAAACGCCCTCTTTTTTGACCCTTATAAGATTGAAGATATGGCGCGAGTTTTGTCGTCCTTATGGGAAGATTCCAGCCTTCGTGGCACACTTCTCGAACAAGGATTTCAGCGTATCCGTGATTTTTCATGGGACAAAATGGCAGAAGAAACGTTTGAATTTTATAAAAAATCATTATGACATTCGAGGATTCAACTCGGGTCGGAAATTTCACTCCCTTGAGTAAAATTCTTCCGAATATTGTGGGCCGATTTCAACTCACTCGACAAGTGACAAGTGCGGTGATTTGCGAAGAATTTCGAAAAGTCGCAACCACGTTGTGGGGCGAGGACGTTTTAACGCATTTGAAGCCCAAATTTTTCCAAAAAGAATTGCTCATGATTTCCGTGGAAAGCTCGGTGTGGGCGCAAGAAGTTCAATTTAAAAAAACCGCAATTTTGGATCATTTTAATAAAGTTTTCCCAAAAAAGCCGGTGAAAAACATTAAGACGTGCGTTGATTGACGCAAAACATATTGTTTTTATCGACGCAAGATTCACTTGCACTTCGTTGCGCTGCACGCTAGACTGGGCCACGCATCTTTTATTCTTTTAATCCCGTACCTCTTGCTACGTATTCGCCTCACTCGCACCGGCAAAACCCGCCAAATCAGTTATCGTATTGCGGTTGCCGAACACACCGCTCCCATTCAGAGCAAATTTGTTGAAATTGTTGGCCATTACAATGTATCGCGAAATCCTCGCGAACTCGTGGTGGATCAAGATCGTGTTACTTATTGGATCGCTCATGGAGCTCAACCCACATCCACGGTTGCGTCTTTGTTTAAAAAAATGGGCATGAAAGACATGGATTCTTTTATTATCGCTCGTAAATCCACCAAGAAAAAGAAGAAAGAGGGAACTGCCGGAGCCGAACCTTCCGCCGCGAAAGTGACTGAAGCTCCCGCCGCCCCCGCTGAAGCCAAATAATTTATTCAGGACACATCTTTTGGTGTCCTTTCTTTATTTTTACTAACTCACTTTTTATATGGATACGGATTTCTCTCAAGGAACTGATCGTGATTTTATTGAACATCTTGTTAAACAAATTGTGGACGACCCCACTCAAGTCGAAGTCACTCGAAAAGTGGACGACCTTGGCGTTCTTATTACTTTAAAGGTTGGAAAATTCGATATGGGCAAGGTGATCGGGAAAAACGGCCAAACCGCGAAAGCTCTCCGCACGCTTCTCCGCGTGATCGGGTCTCGCAATAATCTTCGAGTCAACCTTAAAATCGTGGAACCGGACGGAAGCGAAGTCCGTGTGGGAGAAGACAACGGAACCGAGGGACGCGACATTCTCGAGGAGGATGTGGCGGATCAACACGCGGCCTTACCGGATGATTTGCAAGCTGCGGCGTAATCGGATATATTAAATTCACTATGGACGAAAGTGGTACCTCTATCATCGATGCGGCGGAAAACTTCGATATTCTCGAAATCATTAATCGAGGGATCGCTTATGCGATCATTATTGCAGGTTTTCTTTCCGTGGTTTTTATTTTCTTTGGAGGCATTTCCTTCATTCTCTCCGGAGGACAGGAGGATAAAATCAAACAAGCCGTGAGCACCATTCGTTACGCGATCGTTGGTCTTATCGTCACGATTTTGGCTGTGGTGATTGTAGGATTGGTTGGAAAAGCCATGGGTCTCAATATTATTCAATATTTGAATCCCAGTGACATTTTCGACACCATTCGCAACATCACCTCTACGGCCGGGGGCAACAACCCCGGGATCGAACAACTTGAGTAATTCGATCTTTTTTAAGTGATTTTTTATGGCCTCTCCCGACTCCAAGAAAAAATTTGTTGTGATCGACGGTCACGCATTGATTTATCGTGGGTATTTTGCAATCCCACCATTGCGCACCCAAAAAGGGGAGCTGGTGAATGCGGCCATGGGGTTTACGACCGTGCTCTTGAATATGGTTCAAAAATTTAAGCCCGATTATTTAGCGGTGACATTTGACTTAAAAGGCCCCACGTTTCGGCATGAAGCGTATGAAGGGTATAAAGCGACTCGAGCTGAAACGCCGGAGGAATTATTGTCCCAAATTCCGCGTATTCGCCAAATCGTGGGAGCATTCAATATCCCGGTCTTTGAAAAAGCCGGCTTTGAGGCGGATGATATGATCGCCACGTTGACGGAGAGATTGAAAGCGTATCCGGATATGGAAATGTGGATTGTGACCGGAGATATGGATCTTACGCAACTCGTGAATGATCAAGTCAAAATTTTGGCCCCGCTCACCGGCTTCAATGATGTTAAAACATACGATGCCGCGGCGGTGACTGAAAAATTCGGGGTGCGCCCGAATCAAATGGTGGACTACAAAGCATTGGTGGGGGATGTGAGTGACAATATTATGGGGGTGGATGGAATTGGAAAGAAAACCGCTGCTAAATTGCTTCAACAATATGATTCCCTGGATGGCATTTATTCGGCGATCGATTCCATCAAGGGGGCACTTCACGATAAATTGGAAAAGGGCAGAGAAGCCGCGTATCAATGTAAAACCTTGGTGTCATTGATTCATGATGCCCCGCTGGATTTTGTGTTGGAAGATTGTGTGACTCGCAGTGTGGATTCCCCCCAAATTCGACTGCTTTTTCAAGAGTTGGAATTCCGGCGATTATTGGAAAAATTTGATGGCATTCATGAAGGGTGGGAAAAGGAACAGCAACCGACGTTGTTTTAGAAAATTATAAATTTTGAATTTTAGATTTTAAATTAAAAATACGAATTATTTGTTAAGCGAGGAGGGAGGAGATTTTTGAGGAGATTTTGAAACAAGGGGGAAAGGGAAATTTTTGTGAACATTTTCAAGGAAAAGGACACGAGGATCATGTATCCGAGTGTCCGACTCCCATGTGAACAAAAATTCTTCCTTCCCGATTGTTTTTAATAATTAACAGATTTAAAACCACCCCATTGAATAAAAAATTTATTCACTTGCCTCAAGCATAACAATATGGTTCTTTTGTTTTAAAACATTTTTACAGACTAAAAAGTCGATTTTTTGGCTTTTTTTAGCCGTTATTTTAATTTTTTTATCGCACCAAAAATGGCTTCCTTCAGGCTAAATGATTGTATCATTTTTTTGTACAAATGGCTTATTTAAGCCCTTTTTAAGACAAAATTCCCTTGCGTTCATTTAAAACGCGGTTTATAGTCGCTTTACTTTTCCTTTGATTTGAAGTCTTCTAACCCTTTGCTTTATGGCTAAATCCCATGTCATTGCAGGCCTCGATATTGGTAGCTCAAAAATTCGTACCGTGGTTGGAACGTTGGGAGAAAAAAACACGCAACTCAATGTGATTGGCGTTGGCGTTTCCCCGTCCATGGGACTCCGTAAAGGCCGTGTGATTGACGTGGAGGAAGCGATCAATAGTATTTCTTCCGCGCTTGAAGATGCGGAACGTATGTCCGGAGAACCCATCAATCATGTGTTCTTGGGTATTGGAGGCAGTCATTTGGAATCCATGGATTCCAAGGGAGTTATTGCCATCCCCAATGGAAATGAAATCACTGAAGCGGATGTGGATCGCGTTTTGGAAGCGGCGCAAGCGGTTTCCATTCCGTCCAACCGACGCATTTTACGTATCATTCCAAAAGCGTTTATGGTCGACGAACAAAAAGGAATTAAATATCCCGTGGGCATGACCGGAATTCGCCTTGAAGTTGAAGCTCATCTCATCACCGGACTCACTCCGGCCATCACCAATATTGAAAAATGTGTACATCAAGCCGGTGTCGATATCGACGACATCATCCCCAACGGATTGGCGGCTTCGGAAGCCGTGCTTTCCAAGCGCCAGAAAGAATTGGGCGTGGTGGTGGTGGACATCGGATGCGGAGGCACTTCCGTCATTGTATTTGAAGAAGGAACTATTTTGCACAGCGCTTCCATCCCGGTGGGAGGAGAAAGTGTCACTAATGATGTGGCCATCGGACTTCGTACCTCTATCGATACCGCGGAAAAGATCAAGATTGAATACGGGACCTGTATCCCGGATGAAGTGAACGATCGCGAAACCATCGACCTTTCTTTGATCAGCAAAATCGATAATCAAACCATTTCCAAGAGGCATCTCGCAGAAATCATCCAGGCTCGTTATCACGAAATTTTCGTCCTTGTGAAAGACGAACTCGCCAAAATCAACCGAGATGGCATGCTCCCGGCCGGAGTCATTGTGACCGGTGCCGGAGTTAAGATGCCGGGGGTTGTGGATTTGGCCCGAGAAACACTCAATTTACCGGTTCAAATCGGGTTCCCTCAAAACTTCGAAAGTGTGGTGGATAAAATCGACGATCCCGCTTACGCCACGGCCATCGGTTTGGCGATCTGGGGATCTCGCTTTGAAGGCCATGGTTATTCCTTTGATTTCCGCAGTTTAAATGTTTCCAAAACTTTTCAGTCCATCAAGAGTTGGGCTCGCAGTCTTTTACCTTAATTTTTCTTGGAGCTTTTTGCTCTTTCAGACCTCCCCTTTTAATTCCTATCCTTTTACCATCCTAACCCATGGCACCCATTAAAAAGGACGACCCTACCGCAACCACGTTGCGCACTTTATTTTCTTCCGCGAGCACCAAGCGTCGCAATCTTGAAGTCACCCCGGACATTACGCCCGTGGCTCAAATCAAGGTTCTCGGACTTGGAGGAGGCGGATGCAATGCCTTAAACCGCATGATTAAAGCGGATGTCCGAGGCATTGAATTCATTGCGATCAATACCGATTCCCAGGCCCTCTATCATTCCGAATCCCCGAACAAGATCAATGTGGGAAAAGCCACAACTCGCGGATTGGGTGCCGGAGCAAACCCGGAAGTGGGAAAACGTTCCGCTGAAGAAAGTTCCGAGGAAATCAAGGCCGCCCTTCAAGGTGCGGACATGGTTTTCATTACCTGTGGATTGGGTGGAGGAACCGGAACCGGAGCCGCCCCCGTGGTCGCCGAAATCGCCAAAGAATTGGGTATTTTGACGGTTGCCGTGGTAACCAAACCGTTCGCGTTCGAAGGCGCTCGCCGACGCACACAAGCGGATGAAGGCCTCGAAAATCTCAAGAATAAAGTGGATACCATTATCACGATCCCGAACGATAAGATTCTTTCTTTGATTGATAAAAAGACTCCGCTCGTGGACGCCTTTATGGTGGTGGACGATGTTCTTCGCCAAGGGGTTCAAGGTATTGCGGATCTCATCACGGTTCATGGAATGATCAACGTCGACTTTGCGGACGTGAAAACCGTCATGGAAAACGCAGGTTCTGCGTTGATGGGTATTGGATACGGCACCGGAGAAAATCGTGCCGCGCAAGCTGCCAAGGCTGCGATCGAAAGCCCGTTGCTCGAACTTGATGTGGCCGGAGCCAAAGGAATTCTCTTCAACATCACCGGAGGAAACGACCTCTCTATGTTCGAAGTGGACGAAGCTGCCCGCATCATTACCGAAGCTGCGGATCCGGATGCCAACATCATCTTTGGAGCCGTGGTCAACGACTCTTACACGGGGGAAATCAAGATCACGGTGGTTGCCACCGGATTTGAAGACAGCCGTCGCGGAACCGCTTCTTCTTTCCGTGGAGGAATCGAAAATCGATTGGTCAAAAAAACCTTGGGTGCCACCTCGGAAGAAATGGTGGGCAAGGCCACTGAAAATGAACTCGATATTCCGGCATTCATTCGAAAGAGCATGTCAAAATAAGCGAAAAATGAATTTTGTAAGATTTAAAAGGGCTCGTCCAAAAGACGGGCCTTTTTAGTGAAATACTTGTCATGGTGAGGAGTCCCGCAACGCGGGGCGTCTCGAACCATACATTTGAGAGTCGGGAGGGGGCGAAGCTTTTTTCGGATATGCCCATCCCAGCGAAGCGGAGTGTCCTATCCCCGCATTTTGTATTATTAAAGGCAATCGGGAAGGAAGAATTTTTGTTCACCAGACACGAACGAAGTGAGTGTCCTTGAGAAAGATGCTCCATTTTCAGCCACATGTTGAATTTTCAATAATTCGCTGATATTCAATGATCTTCTCAAGCGCACTCCGCTGGCGCTCCATGCGTATCCTTGAAAATGTTCACAAAAATTTTCCTCTCCCTCTTGCCTCAAAATATCCTCAAAAATCCCCTCCCTCTCCCTCTCGCCAAAAAAGCTTTGGGAGTTAATGTTAATACATCTTTACCCCCGGCAACTTCTTCCATTCTTTAAAAATGGCATTGGCCTCTTTGGCCATTAATTTTGAGATGGTTTTAATTTTTCGCTTCCCCGGAGCTTTGCCGATTTCATCATAAATAAATTGGTCATCAAACCCGATTTTAGCTGCGTCTTTTCGGCTATTTCCGAAATATAAACGTTTGAGTTTTGCCCAATAAATCGCGGCCAAACACATAGGACAGGGCTCAGTGGTGGAGTAAATTTCGCATCCCGACAAATCAAATGTACGCAATTTTCGGCAGGCTTTGCGGATTGCGTTCACCTCGGCGTGGCAGGTGGGGTCGTTATCTGTGGTGACCGTGTTCCACCCTTGAGAAATCACTTTCCCTTTTTTAACAATCACGGCGCCGAATGGGCCTCCTTCGTATTTCATACAATGGGTTCGGGCGATCTTGAGGGCTTCGGCCATGAATTTTTTATCCACGATTTTTCTTTTAAAAGATGTCTGATTAATTTTTACATGCTAAAATCCGCTCATGCAACCCATCCAAATCCTTCGAGTCAGCGGCGCGCAAGCACAAGCGCAATACGAAACGTTCGTGAAAGCCAACCACGGGACGATCGAGCAATCGTACGAATGGGGACAATTTCAAGAAAAAATCCCGCTTCGAGGGCGATTTGTGGCCTTGATGGCTATGGAGGGCCCGGTGTGCGTGGCGTCGATGTTGCTGGTGCGCCAGCGCCTTCCTTTTGGTAAATGCTGGTTGTCTGTGGCACGCGGACCTTTATTTCATCCTGGTGCGGATATTGAACCGGTTTGGAGCCTTTTTTTACCTGAACTTAAACGAATCGCGAAAGCAATGGCTGCGGTTTTTATTCGTTTTGAACTCCCCGAATACGCCCTACCGGCCCAAAAGGAGAAAATGGAAGAACTCATGGGGTCGGGCAAAAATTCTTTTTGCCTCGCTCATGCGCATTATCAACCGGAATGGACATTAAAAATCAATCTTTCAGGTTCGATCAATGATATTTTGGGCCAAATGAAGCAAAAAGGGCGCTACAACATTAAGGTGGCACAAAAACATGGAGTTACGATTCGTGCTACGCATGACTCTCGGGATATAAAAGCCTTTTATGAAATTTTACAAAAAACATGTACTCGCGATGGATTTGGGATTCATTCCGAACATTATTATCAAACTTTGGTGACTTTTTTAGTAAAAAATGATCTGGGCACATTGTATGTTGCGGAAAAAGACGGACAAATCATGGCCGGAATGGTGGCGACTTTTTATGGCGAAACCGGAACATACTATTATGGCGCCTCCGACCATGCGCATCGACCCCTCATGGCCCCGTACTTACTTCAATGGGAAGCGCTACAAGAAGCCAAGCGACGCGGGTGTCTTTGGTATGACTTTTTGGGAGTTGCGCCGCCAGATTCCCCCCATCATCCTTGGGCCGGGGTCACGGATTTTAAGGAAAAATTCGGAGGTGTGCGCGTGGAATATCCAAAAGCGCGCGAATGGGTGCTGTCGCGAGGGTGGTATTGGGGGATGCGGGTGGTAAAATTTTTTAAATCGCTCGGTCGATAAACAACTTTCCATTCAAATGATCCACTTCGTGCTGAACAATGCGGGCATTGAAACCTTCAAGGTGTAGGACTTGTTTTTCGCCACGCACATTTTGAAACGTCACGGTCAAACTGGAATGACGCGGCACGGTTCCCCATTTCCCGGGAAGACTGAGACAACCTTCTTCCATGTCGATCATGTCGTCTGAGGTTTCGAGAATTTCGGGATTGGCTAAAACCAAAATGGTCTCACTTTGGGTTTCTACGTTGAGTCGAACAAGGGCGAGAGAGATGTTTTTGCCGATTTGAGGTGCGGCAAGACCCACGCCATTGGATTCAAACATGGTTTCTTCCATGTCTTGGGTCAGTTTTTTCAACGCTTTATCAAAGCGCTTAACGGGTTCCATTTCTCCGCGGAGGATGGGGTTTTTTTTACCTTTTTCGAGTGCGAGAAGCATAGAGGGAAATTAATATTTGGTATGCAGTATAAATTATTTTGCATGAGGAGGGAAATAAATGCGGGAATTGGACACTCACTTCGTTCGTGTCTGTTTTAACGCTTTTTCAATAAAAACATCCAACTCGTTGGGGTTGCCGTCGAGCACCAATTCGACCCTCGAAGTTTCATAATCCGTGCGATGGTCTTTGACCATTTGATACGGATGTAAAACATATGATCGAATTTGATTACCCCATGAATTTTGAACGTGTTCGCCACGAAGGTCTCCGAGTTCTTTTAATTGCAATTTTTCTTGAAGCGCAATCAATTTTGAAAGAAGGGCCTTCATGGCTTGTTCCTTGTTTTGCAATTGGCTCCTTTCATTCTGACACTGCACCACAAACCCGGTCGGAAGATGCGTGATGCGCACCGCGGAATCGGTTTTATTCACCGCCTGTCCGCCCGCCCCTCCGGACCGAAACACATCAATGCGCAATTCTTCTTCGTCGATTTCAACTTCACTTTCACTGATTTCCGGCACGATGTCCACCAAACAAAATGAAGTTTCCCGGGTGTGTTTTGTATTGAAAGGCGACAGGCGCACCAAACGATGCACGCCGGCTTCTTCTTTTAAAAATCCATACGTGTATTCCCCCTCGATTCGCAGTGTGGCGCTTTTGATCCCGGCTTCTTCACCCAATGAACGATCTTGTAAAACCACTTTCCACCCTTTGGCTTCGGCGTAGCGCGTGTACATGCGCAAAATCATCTCCGCCCAATCCGAGGCATCGGTTCCGCCCGCTCCCGCATGCACGGAAAGTAGCACCGGATAGGTGTCGTATTTTCCGCTTAAATACAGTTGAATTTCAAGTTTTTCATAGCGTTTTTCGAGCTCATCCACGTCCGCTTTTAACTCTTTGACCTCCCCATCATCCTTCACTTCGTTGACCACTTTTGTAAGCTCTCCCGCATACTTTAAATCTTCCTCAAATTGACGCCATTCTTTTACTTTTTGTCGTAAAAGTCCGTGCTCCTTGGAACATTCTTGGGCCTTGGCTTGATTGTTCCAAAAATCAGGGGCCTGCATTTTTGCTTCAATTTCCGTGGCTCGTGTTTCGAGTTCTTCGATTTTAAGGAAAGAAAGCGCGTCCTTGAGTTCTTTTTCGAGGGCCGTGATTTTTTCGATGACTTGATGCATTTTTAAAATTTAAAACATGACTTAATTAAAATAGATTAGATTTCTGATTTTTGCTAGAGTGCGTGCATGTCCACGGCGCGCCGAATTCTTTCGAATACATTTGTACAAATCGCAGGCAAGGGTGTTACCGCGATTCTCAGTATTTTGATCGTAAAAATCATTACGAATTTTTTAGGCTTGGAAACGTATGGATTTTATATTTCCGTATATGAATTTTTGGCGTTTTTCGGGATTGTGGCGGATTTTGGGCTCTTTACCATTGCAGTAAGAGAAATTACGCATGATTTGGATCGAAAAGATTTTATTTTCGGGAATATTCTTAGTTTACGTGCGCTATTGGCGAGCACCCTAATGATCCTTGCCGTTGTTGCGGTTTCTCTTATTCCAAAATATCAGGGCACTTATATCCCGTTTGGGGTGGCCATCGCATCGATTGCCGTATTTTTTTCCATTTTAAACGGAACCATTTCAAGCGTTTTGCAGGTGAATTTAAAGATGCAATACCCGGCGATTGGGTTGATTTTGGGGAAAATTGTAACCGTAGCGTACATGATTTATGTGGTTTTTTATGCGTACACGCAACCGTCAGCGGAAGCGTTTTTTCAATTGCTGTGGGCCGGGGTGTTCGGGAATGGAGTGATGCTTTTTTTTACATGGTTTTTTGCTCGACGTTATGCCAAAATTCGATTTTTATTCAATTGGGATTATTGGAAAAGCACACTCTGGAAGGCGCTCCCATACGGTGCGGCATTGGTGTTGAATATGGTTTATTTTCGGATCGACTCTATCCTTCTTTTCCTTCTTAGGGATGCAACCGAAGTGGGGATTTTTGGAACGCCCATGCGAATTTTAGATATTTTATTAACGATTCCGGTTTATTTTATGAGTTCGGTTTTGCCCACATTAACGCTTCAAGCCAAACACGCTCCGGAAAAAATAAATTCCACCATACAACATTCTTTTGATTTTTTGGTGGCCGTGGCCGCCCCCATTGTGGCCGGTGTTTTAGCGCTGTCTTATTCCTTGATTTTTGCGGTCAGCAGTCCGGAGTTTTTAAGTCGCCTAGATGAAGGATTTTATGGGGCGGATATTGCGTTGCAAATCTTGATTGTGGCCATGTTTTTTGCATTCATCGGAAGCGCTTTCACCTTTACGTTGATCGCCTTGGGGAAACAAGGAAAATTGCTTTACATCAGCTCTATTGTGGCGGCGTTGAATATTGCGGCCAATCTTTTATTGATCCCCCATTGGGGGTTTCGTGGCGCGGCCGTGGTGAGCGTTTTCAGTGAAATTTTAATTGTGATTTTGGCCATCGTGATGTTACGTCGACATTTGTCTTATCGTTTAAAATTTATGTCGGCACTAAAAATCATTGCGTCCGCAACCTTGATGGGTTTGTTGGTTTGGGTTTTGCGTGATCCTTTGTATGGCGTTGTCCAAAATTTTAGTTTGCTCATTTTAATCCCGTGTGGAGGAATTTTTTATGCCGGGATGCTGTGGGTTACCGGCGTAGTGGATCAGGAAAAATGGAGGCTGATTAAAGGACATTAATTTTAAAAATATTTTTATGAAAAAACTTATTTTAAATTATGAATGGTATGAAATTATCGCTTTTTCCCCATTATTTTTTTTGATTATTTTTTATTTTCTTTCAGATTTTGGATTAATAAATTCTGAGATTTTTTGGCTTGTTTTGTTTTTTATAACTCTTGTTTTACTCCCTTTATATTTAATGATTTGCAGTGTGTATTATTTGCGCTTCTTAAAAACTCAGCCTCGATGGTTTTCGATTCTCGTTTTAATTTTAAATGTTTTTTGGTTTATCTGTTTATATTTTATATTCTCACTCATTCAGGTTGTTGACGCAGGGTGATTGAAGAAAAATAAATTTATTTATTCGTTTGCCAATTTTTTAAATATTTCTCCTCTTTCTTTGTAATTGTTAAATTCCTCAAAACTGGCGCACGCAGGGGAAAGCAACACAATGTCTCCGGCTTTGGCGTAGGTTTTGGCTGCAATCATGGCTTCACGCAAGTTGAGGAGATGTAAAATTTTCAAATTTTTCCGGTGTTTTTTTGGAGTCACGGTGTTGGCCATACGTAAAGCCTCCATCATGCGAACCGCAGATTTTTCTCCTGTTAAAATGACTGTTTTTAATTTTTTGGTTTCCACGCAAACCTTGGCCCATTCACTGAAATCGCTGTATTTTTCCGAACCGCCGGCAATGAGATGAATGGGTTTCTCGAATGCACGAATCGCGGCAACGGAGGTCTCGGGTGTAGTGGAAAAAGAATCGTTGTAATAAACCACTTTCTTTTTTATGGCCACGAGTTCGAGACGATGGGGAAGGCCTTTAAATTCTTGGATAGTTTTTTTGAGGCTTACGGGCTCAACACCCAAGCCGTAGGCCACGACTACGGCCGGTAAAATATTTTCCAAATTGTGTTTTCCGATGAGCCCCACTTTTTTAATCGAAGAAATGGAAAGTGTCGTTTTAACGCCTTTGATACAAATTTTTCCGCTTTCAATGTCTGCGCCGAGCGCCACTTTTCGCCGTGTGCTCACGGTAAAAAGTTTTCCTTTTGAGGTTTTTCCGATTTCGAAAGATTTTTTGTAATCCGCATTCGCAACCACAATGTCATTTTCGGTTTGATGTTTTAAAAGATTGGCTTTTGCGGAATGATACTCCTCGATGCTCGCGTGATAATCCATGTGATCCGAGGTCACATTTAAAATCACGGCAATGTGCGGACTTTTGGTTAAATCTTGCGTTTGAAAACTGGAAAGCTCGAGAACCACAATGGAATTTTTCTTTAATTTTCCTAAAAATGTAATCGGAGGGACGCCGATATTTCCGCCCAAATAAGCGTCTTGTCCCGCGTCTTTTAACAGATGGTAAATCAGAGTTGAAGTGGTTCCTTTTCCTTTTGTGCCGGTCACGCCGATAATGGGACAGGGGCAGTGATCAAAAAAATATTGAGTCAGGGTTGTTAGGTGAGGCGTTTCTGCGACTCGCGCCGGAGGAATCCCCGGACTTTTAAAAACGAGATCAAAATTTTTCAAATTGGAAAAAGCGTTCTCGCCCATCTGAGATTTAAAATGTTTTGGCACATGAGTTTTTGGGTTTTGGTCGCAAATCGTGAGGCTTGCTTTTCGTCGTTTAAAGTAATTGGCAAGCGCTTTTCCCTCCATCCCAAAACCCAGGATGGCGATATTCATAGCCGTAGTTTAACGGATTTTTTTAAGTTTGGCGAAAATGTCGATAAAAACATATAATGAAAATAGCCGAATGAAATTTTAACCCCCTCCCTATGTTGTCTTTTGGCGCTGTGCGTTGGATGAAAAAATATTTGCGCTACACCGATTATGTCGGAGCCGCGCAACTGTACTTGAAAGATAATTTTTTTCTTGAAAAACCACTGGAGCCCGAACACATCAAGTCTCGCGTGTTGGGCCATTGGGGCACGGTTCCGGGGCTTAATTTGATTTATGCGGGGCTCAATTATTTGGTTGCGAAAAATAAATGCAGTGTGTTGTTGATCACCGGGCCGGGGCATGGAGCGCCCGCGATTTTAGCCAATGTTTTTGCGGAAAAAACGATTTCAGATGTTTATCCCGATTATCCTTTTAATGGAAAGGGCGCAGGAAAATTGATTCATGATTTCAGTTGGCCGTACACCAAATTTCCGAGTCATGTGACGCCTACAGTACCCGGCTCGATCCTTGAAGGTGGGGAGTTAGGATACAGTCTTTCGACCGCGTTTGGGGCTGTTTTTGACAACCCGGAATTGATTGTGGCTGCGATTGTCGGGGATGGAGAAGCGGAATCCGGGCCTTTGGCTGCGGCCTGGCACAGCAATAAATTTCTCAACCCGAAAACGTCCGGGGCCGTGTTGCCGATTGTGCACGTGAATGGTTATAAAATTTCAAACCCCACGTTGTATGGCACGATGAGTAATGATGAGTTGCGACATCTTTTTATCGGGTATGGATATGAACCTTTATTTATTGAGGGAGACCATCTTGAAGAAAAAGTTTTACAGGTGCTTGAAAAAGCGTACGGAAAAATTTGTGCGATTCAAAACAGGGTGCGTGTGAGCAAAAAGCCGATTGGCAAGCCGCGTTGGCCCATGATTATCATGCGATCCACAAAAGGATTTACCGGAGTGCATCGATTTGGCGGCCACGCAATTGAAGGGTCTTTTCGTTCACATGGCATTCCGGTCGATAATTTACTCAAAGATAAAAAAGCGTTCCATGCGGTTAAAAAATGGCTTGAGAGTTATCGCGTTCGCGAACTCCTTGACGAGGAAGGGAAACCGAAGCCGGAAGTGTTAAAGTTTGTGCCACAAGGAGGGTTGCGCATTGGAATGAATCCGCATGCGATTGGAGGAAAAATGATGAAAGAATTAAAACTTCCATCTCTTACAAAATATGAAACGAAATTTAAGGGACGGGGTACGGTTTCCTCGAGTGGAATGGAGCAGGCGGGGCGATTTTTCCGAGATTTAATCGTATTGAATCCAAAAAATTTCCGCATCCTGTGCCCGGATGAATTGGAGTCCAATAAACTCGATAAAATTTTTGAAAAAACCAAACGTGCGTATATCTGGCCGGTGAAGCCCGAGGCGGAAAATATTGCGCCGGACGGACGCGCCATGGAAATGCTTTCCGAGCACACACTCCAAGGATGGATGCAGGGGTATTTGCTGACCGGGCGTTATGGTGTTTTTGTCACGTATGAGGCGTTTGCCTTGATCATTGCAAGTATGGTGGACCAATACGCCAAGTTTTTAAAACAGGGTTTTAGGGTGAAATGGCGCAAACCGATTCCCAGTGCGATTTATATTTTGTCGAGCGTGGGGTGGAGACAAGAGCACAATGGTTATTCGCATCAAAATCCGAGTTTTGTAAGCAATGTCTTGGAAAAACACGGACAATTTTCTCAAATTTATTATCCCGCAGATGCCAATTTGTTATTGGTTGCGCTGGAAGAAACTCTTAAACGTAAAAATTCCATTTGCGTGATTGTGGCCGAAAAACGTCCGCTTCCTTCATGGCTCACACTTAAAGAAGCGCGAGAACAAGCCAAAAATGGGGTTGGCATTTGGGATTGGGTGGGAGGGAAAGAAGCGTCTAAAAATCCCGATGTGGTGTTAGCTTCGGCCGGAGATTGCATCACGGAAGAGGCGTTGTATGCCGTGGAATTGTGTCATCAACTTGCGCCTGAATTAAAAATTCGTTATGTGAACGTATCGGAATTGACCTCACTTTGTTTGGGCGACTTCAAAACCAATCGTCCGTGTGTAACCGAGTCATCGTTGGCTAAATATTTCACACACGATAAGCCCGTGGTTTTTAGTTATCATGGTTATACCAATGATATCGAGCAAATCTTATGGCCCTATGAAAATTCCGCACGATTCAGCATTCACGGCTATAAAGAGGAAGGCTCCACTACGACTCCGTTCGATATCAAGGTGCGCAATGGGGTGAGCCGCTATCAATTGGCGATTGACCTCATCCAACAGGTAGCGAAACGCAAGGCCACTTTTGCTAAAAAAGCACCTGCCTTGGTGCGTGAACTCAATGTTAAACTCGAGGCTCATCATCATTATGTAATCGAAAACGGGGATGATCCGCCCGAGGTGAAGGCTATGAAATGGGCGTAAAAATTTGGAGCGGGATACCAGGATCGAACTGGCGCCTTCAGCTTGGGAAGCTGACGTACTACCACTATACTAATCCCGCTTAGCGGAAGGAGGGCACCTACGGTTCCCCCTTCCGGGAACCCCCTCCAAGCTGATGTTCGGCTAGGAAAAGTTTCGCCTAGCTTCGCTTTCACGGCTTCAGGCCCTGCGCGAAGCGCACCCGAATCCGCGAAAGCTTGCCGCGCGCTCAACTTTTCCTGCCTCACCTTATTTTCAATAAAACACTGACCGCAAAGAGGTTAACATATTTATCTTCTTACCTTAAGTGAATTTTTCTGGTATAATAGATCATGAGCATAAAAGAAATTTTATTTCACTAAGAGTTTTTTAAACTGAAACGTTAATGACAGTACCGAACCCGGGAGACCGCGACGACGAACTTATCGAGAAATTAGAGCATATTGATCAATGGCTCAACTCGATTTCGCATGTTTCAGAAAAACCCCTTCCTTCTCCTCAAAAGGCTCCTTTGCAATCGCCGCGACCAACGCAACCACCTACTCAACGGCCCGGACAGCGCTCAACCCCTCAGAATCCCGGGCAACGTCCAACCCAACAAAAACCCGCTCAAGCGCATCCGCAACAACGGCCTTTTCCGCAAAGACCCAATCGCCATCCAGGGAATCGCCCTTTCCCGCAAAAATCAAACCCGGCTCAACGGTCCAATTCTGCGCAACCTAAGCCCGTGGCTCCCTTCAAACAAAAACAACCACCGGCTCAAACCGGTCCTTATTTACAAAAACAATCTAATCATTCAATGAATTTCAGAAAAAACAACAAAAAAAATCGACGTTTTTCAAATCGAAATAATGTCCCTCAGACTTACGGTAAACCGGTACAACCGGCCCCGAGTCAAAAACCTAAATCTTTTACTTTTTCAAAAGACGTTCTTCGCATCATCCCTTTGGGAGGATTTGAAGAAGTTGGGAAAAATATGATGGCCTTTGAATATGAACACGACATCGTGATCATAGACATGGGACTTCAATTCCCGACCGAAGACATGTTGGGAGTAGACTATGTCCTCCCTGACGCCACGTATCTTATTGAAAGAAAACACCTCATTCGAGGCGTTTTTCTCACCCACGGGCATCTCGATCATATCGGCGGGATCCCTTATATTTTGCCTAAACTCGGATTCCCTCCGGTGTATGGCACCCCGCTCACGTTGGGGCTTGTCAAAAAACAACTCACTGAATTTGGTTTTCTCAAACAAACCAAATTGATCGTATTTAAACCCGAAGATCATTTCCGCGCCGGAGCGTTTGATGTTTCTTTTTTCCCGGTCACCCATAGTATTCCGGACTCTGTGGGGATTGTCCTCGACACTCCGTGTGGTCGCGTGGTGCACACCGGCGATTTTAAATTCGATTTCACCCCCTCCGGTCAACCCCCCTCCAACCTCGAAACTCTTTCCAGGGTTGGAGATAAAGGGGTGTCGGTGTTGATTTCGGATAGTACCAACGCGCTTGAGCCCGGATTCACCACCACGGAAAAAGTGATCGCCGAAACCCTTGAAAAAATCATTGAAGAAACCACGGGGCGCCTGATTATTACCTCTTTTTCTTCTTTAATTGGTCGACTGCAAAACATTATTGATTCCGCGTTAAAATTGGATCGAAAAATTTTCCTCACCGGTCGCAGTATTGAAAACAACATCGCGATCGCCAAACAATTGGGTTATATCAAGCTTCCGGACGGCTTAATTCAAGATATCCGAAAATTAAATAAATATGATGATGCGCATACCTTAATTTTAACAACGGGCAGTCAAGGAGAAGATATGTCCGCCTTGGCCCGCATGTCCTCGAATCGCCATATGCAGGTTAAAATCAAGCCCGGGGACACCGTGGTTCTTTCTGCTTCTCCGATTCCCGGAAACGAAACCGCCATCATTAAAGTCATCAACGGTCTTTGTCGTTTGGGTGCCAAAATAATCACCAATAAAGACTTGGGGATTCATACCTCGGGCCATGGGAAACAAGAAGATCTTAAATTGATGATTCGGCTCATGAAACCGCGCTATCTCATTCCCGAACATGGAGATTTTTACATGAGAACCGCACATAAAGAATTGGGAAGGCAATCCTCTATTCCGGAATCCAATATTTTAATTTTGGACAACGGAGTGGTGACCGAGCTTCGTAAAACAGGAGAACTGGTAAAAACCAAAGAAAAGGTGCCGGCCGGTTATGTGATGGTGGAAGGCCCCGATCGTTCAGAGGTGGCGAGTCACATTTTAATGGATCGTCAATTGATGGCTGAAAATGGAGCGGTGGTGGTTTTGTTCCAAGTCCAAGCCAAGACATTCAGATTGAGAGGAAAGCCTTCAGTGGAAAGTCGTGGTTTTGTTTTTTTCGATCTAAAAAATAAAGTGACGGATGAAATTAAAAAGACCGGCGAACGTGCCTTTGCTCAATTTTTCAAAGCCAATCCTCGTAAGATTAACAAAGATGCACTGGTGGTGTATTTGGCTCAAACTATTGATCGCGCCTTAGTGAGAATGCTGGATAAAAAACCCTTGGTTTTGCCCATTTTGGTGGAAATTTAGTTTTTAAACAATAAATGAAAACGCCTTAAATAATGATTTAGGGCGTTTTTTTATATAAAAGTTTCTTATCTTGTTCTTTGTTTGTGCAAAAGTTTATTAAATTTGTTTTAAAAGTTTTGAACGAAATTTTTTAATTTATATTAATTGAGAGCCTGAACTTAGAGGCACCCTAAGTAAGTTTTGCACAATGTTTGCGTAGGTTTTGCACAAAAAATACCGCGTTTTCATGAATTAAAATTGGGTTCATTTCGTTTATGGCTCATACAGGCCATATTTTGACTTTAAAGTTTTCAAGGATTTTGATTTAAAAATAAGAATTAAGTCTGTGTTTTTAGGTTTATATTAAATATATAATGGTTTTTAAGGGTAAAGGGGTGTTGATAAAATGTGTTCAATACTGTGTGTTTTTATTCTGTTATTTGATGGGGTTTTAAATTTTTTAATTTGAATTTTATTTATTTTAAGATTTTTCATAAAAATCAAACCCTCTTCTATTTCTAGTTTTATTTAATTAAATTCTTATTTTATTGTTTTTTA
The DNA here is from genome assembly GCA_041658685.1 of Candidatus Gracilibacteria bacterium. Lineage (NCBI taxonomy): Bacteria > Candidatus Altimarinota > Candidatus Altimarinota bacterium. The sequence goes on from JBAZZS010000002.1 coordinate 320,963, forward strand.
GAGAACAAACTTTATAATGTACATGTTTTCTTTTTAATTTTATCTCTCAACAAAACGGACCCATGAAAGTTCTTTGCACCCAAAAAAATTTGGCTTTCGCCTTAAATCTTGTGAATCGGGCGGTTAATCCCAATACCACCTTACCGGTTTTGAATAATATTTTAATCAAGGCCGAAAGTAAAAAATTGTATTTTTCAACCACCAACATGGAGGTGGCAATGACGTATTTTATCGATGCCGAAGTTTTAAATGAGGGCGCAATCACCATTCCCTCCAAACTTATCACAAACTATGTTTCTCTTTTGAAAGACGAAGAAGTGGAACTTAAGATTGAGGAAGGGTTTAATCTTTCCATAAAAACCCCCTTTTCTTACACCAAAATTAAAGGAATTAATTCAAGTGAATTTCCCGTTATTCCCGAAATAGGAAAAGGAGAAACCTTTAGTTTAGAATCTAAGGTTTTTGAAGAATCTATCAATCAAACTGTTTTTGCCGCTTCTACTAATATTTCTCGTCCTGTTTTAACCGGTATTTTGTTCCGAGCGGAAAAGAAAAAATTATACATGGTGGCCACCGACAGCTATCGTTTGGCTGAAAAAATTGTTTTTTTAAAAAAAGAAATAGACAATAATTTTGATTATATTATTCCCTCCAGAACGCTGGCCGAGCTTGGAAAAATCCTCGGATTTTTCGGAGAAACAGAAGTGGAATGTCAGGTTACTAAGAACCAAATTCAATTTTCGGTGCAAAATTTAAAAATTCTTTCCCGCTTAATTGAAGGGAATTTTCCGGATTATCAACGTATTATTCCCACCACTTCAAAGACGAATATTAAAGCCAATGTTCAAGATTTGATTTTAGCGGTAAAAAAAGTGAGCCTCTTTGTACAAGAAACAAATAATAATATTAAGGTTAGTGTAACCAATAACGGGAAATTGATTGTTTCAACCGATGAAACCCAAATTGGGGAAGGAACCGCGGAAATAGATGTTGAAATTGAAGGCGAAAACAATAAAATCGCTCTCAATGCGCAATATTTATTGGAAATGTTGTCTCATACCAAAACCGAAAAAATTCATCTCCATATTGACAACAAACTGGCTCCCGTTAAAATAACCTCACCTCAAAAAGAGGTGGATTACATCCATATTATTATGCCGTTAAAACTGTAATTTTTTAATCTTTAGCTTTTAGAGGTTTGAAATTTTCGCACCCGAGAAACCAAGAGGTCCTCGATCTTTTTGGAGAACATCGTTATGTTACATTGTCCGGCGGAGGAAATTTTTCCTCCAAAAGTTTTGTTGTGTCGGATGTCTTGGATCAATACCCGGATTTAAATAAATTGGTTTGGGTCGTGAATGATTTTGGCGAACAAGAGGCGGTGGCGCGCGCGTTGCATGACTGGTCTGCGCTGGAGGTGGAAATTTTAGAAGACGAAGGGACTTACCCTTCTTTAATTCGTGTTATTTCTTCTCTTCAAGATCCGCATAGAAAAGTGGCGGTGATTTTAACTTCCGCTCGTTTATTAAAATTATTCCCCGATCATCATCAAATTGAACAAACCATTCAACGATTAAAAGTTGGAGACGAGATTTCTCCGGTGAATTTATTTGAATCCTTGATTGAGTCCGGTTACGAGGTTTCTGAAGATTCTTATTTGGAGCCCGGATTTTATCTTCGACACGGAGACGTTTTAGATGTTTTTCCTATCAATTCAAAACATCCTTATCGGGTGGAATTTGATTTTGAAACTATTTTGGCGATTTATGCTTACGATCAAACCACGCAAACAAAAATTCATGAAACTAAATCCGTGGCCATTTATCCGTTAAAAACATTGGAAGCCAAATCTTTGTTGTGGGATTTTTTGGGTGCGGGGACTCTTTTTGTGGAAGATGAATTGGATTTAAATGAGGGATCCTATGAGTCGGTGAGTGCCATGATTAAAAAGCGTCCCAATGATGTGGGGTATCTTTTGTTCACTTCTTTTTTAGAAGAAGATAATTATCATCATTATTTGCATTATTTATCGGTGCTTAAATATCAAAACAAACTCGATTTTATCGAGAATATGAAAGAGAAAATGTACGAAAAATGGCGCGTGTATTTGTTCACTAAAAATAAAGAGGAATTAAAAAGTTTATTTGCGGATCGCAATATTTCAATTTTAGACGATCCTTCCAAGGCGGAAGAAGGAGAAAAGGCTGTAGTGTTTTTTGAGTTGGGAAAAGATCAGCCGTTCCCGCATGCATTCCAAAATCCACACTTAAAATTTGCGTTATTGACGGATCGTGAGATTTTGGGGTTAAGGGATACCTCACATAAAGATCCGTCTCAGCATGCGGTGTATTTGGATTTTTTGACCGGGCTGAAAATGGGAGATTATGTGGTGCATTCGGACCACGGCATTGCGTTGTTTCGAGGGTTGGATAAAAGGACCATCGATGAGGTGACTCGTGAATATTTAAGGCTTGATTATGCGGAAAACGATCGATTGTTTGTGCCTATTGATCAAGCGGATAAGGTGAGTAAGTTTATCGGATCAGGGGATCAACCTCCGCGATTGACGCGATTGGGGTCTTCGGAATGGGTGACGATTACGAATAAAGTGAAAAAAGAAACTCAAAAAATTGCAAAAGAATTGTTGAAATTGTATGCCGAACGTTTGTCCGCAAAAGGACATCCGTTTAAGGCGGACAACGACACGCAACACTTGTTCGAAGAGGCTTTCCCTTATGAAGAAACTCCGGGCCAACTTAAGGCGATTCGAGATGTAAAACATGATATGGAGCTCCCAAAACCTATGGATCGATTGGTGTGCGGGGATGTGGGGTTCGGTAAAACCGAGGTGGCGATGCGCGCCGCGTTTAAGGCGGTTCAAAATAAAAAACAAGTGGCCGTGGTTTCTCCGATTACCATTTTGGCGGACCAGCATTATAAATCATTCGTAAAACGCATGGAGGGATTTCATGTTCGAGTGGAAATGATGAGTCGGTTTAGAACTCAATCCGAACAGCGAAAAATTTTAGAGCAACTTAAAAAAGGAGAACTCGATATTATTATTGGAACCCATCGTTTGATTCAGCCGGATGTGGCGTTTAAGGATTTAGGGTTGGTGGTCATTGATGAAGAACAGCGTTTTGGAGTCAAACAGAAGGAAAAGTTTAAGGAGTTGCGTCGTGAAGTGGATATTTTAACATTGACGGCAACCCCGATTCCTCGAACCCTAAATATCAGTTTGCACGGGTTGCGTGATATCACCACCATCACCACTCCTCCTCCCGGTCGGTTGCCCATCGTGACCGAGGTGCGTCGATTTTCTTTTGGGTTGGCGCGTGATGCGATTTTGAGAGAAATAAAACGTGGAGGTCAGATTTATTTTTTGCATAATCGAGTGGAAACCATCAATGAGATGGCGGATCGACTTCGTAAATTGGTGCCGGAGGCTAAGTTTGTGGTGGCGCATGGCAAATTGAGCAGTTCGGATCTTGAAGAGCGAATCATGGCATTTAAAGATAAGAAATTTGATGTCTTGGTCAGTTCAACAATTATTGAAAACGGGATTGACCTTGCAAATGCTAATACGCTGATCGTGAATAAGGCGGAAAAATTTGGGTTGGCGCAATTGTATCAACTGCGAGGACGCGTGGGACGCAGTAAAACACAGGCGTACGCGTACTTTTTGTATCATGCGCAGCGATTGCCCATTGATGCCAAGAAACGCTTGCGTGCCATCGTGGAAGCGTCGGAATTAGGGTCCGGATTTCAGATCGCCATGAAAGATCTCGAAATTCGAGGAGCCGGAGATATTCTTGGTGCCAATCAGCATGGAGCGATTCACGTGGTGGGGGTGAGTCATTTTATTCGAATGTTGAATCAGGCGGTAGAAGATTTGAAGGAGGGTAAATTGACGGCTGAAACAGGGGAATTACCTCAAGAAGTATCCATCGAAATTCCGTTGCCGGCTTTTATTCCGGATGATTACATTGTGAGCTCGAAAGATAAAATCAGTGTGTATCAGAGGTTGGCAGCGGCAGATACCTTTGATTATTTGGAAGAATTGCGTGGGGATTTGATTGAAGATTATGGACGTATGCCTAAAGAAGTGGCGAATTTGTTTTATGTTTTGGAGATTAAAATGTTGGCGAAACGGGCCGGGCTTAGTAATGTTCGTGCGGAAAATATTTATGGAAAAGGGGAGCGAGAAATTGTTTTGTCCATGTCCAATCGAGTGAGACCCGAGCATATTTTGAATCTGTTGGAATACAATTCGAAATGGTTGGTGAGTGGGAATAAACTTAAAATTTCAATGGAAGCATTGGGGGTGAGTTGGGTGGAGGAATTAAAGGAAGGTTTAAAGAAACTTGGGAAAAAAGCGAAGAATATTCCGGGAAGTGTGGCGGAGAAATAAGGAGCTTGATTGACTTTTTTGGAAATTAGCTTATAATTTTTGTATTGTTCTTTGGCAATTCGGGGATGCATTGGTTTTGACAGGAAAGATCTTGTTTTTTATGGCCGTCACGGGGTTGCGCCGTCCCCCGTCAGATCCGTCCGGCGCAAATAATAAATGCTAACGAAAATTCGTTAACGGCTGCTTATCGCAATTTGACCACTCGCGGACTTTTGTCTGCAGCGGTTCTTGCGTAAAGTGGTTTCGCGACTGCCTTTTTGCGGTCCCGTCTTGAGAGGTGAGGCTCCATAGCCTTTTAAAGACGTCACTCATGGAGATCGGTTGTTGCGACCTAAGGGTTTTGTTGCAACGCCTAAAACCATAAACCCGCTTACGGCTTCTTTTTGACTGTTCTTAATGGCCGTAAGAATTAGAACAGCCTACGTCGGTAGAGGTAAAAAGCGAGCTTTCTTGGACGCGGGTTCGACTCCCGCCATCTCCACCATTTGTATTTTTTAATGAATTATTTATGAATTGGCAACGACCAAAAGAAAAACCTTCCTCACAAACAGAAGTTTTACAAACATTAAAGCTCTATGAACGTGATATGGTTTTTGCACAAACGTCAGCAGGGGGTATTCAACGTTTTTCTGTGAATGAAGTTTTTTCACAAAGAGGGAAATTAGATGTTTTTCCGATCTTATTAAATGGAACAGTTGATAGAGAAACAACAGGGGGGGTCCCTATTTCAATTAAAGCTCGAGACGTGGTTGCTGTTTTAAGAAATAGAGTATGGAATATTACCGAGGCCGGCCAACAATTAGGTATTAATTTAGAGAGCTTAGATAAAATCCTTACACCTCCTGCTCCTTCCCTTGTGGATGTTGAGCAGGGAAAATTTCGCGCAAAAAGAAAGGTAAGAGAGGTTATTTTAAGAGAATTGGGTCGTTCCACCAGGTGATAAAGAGTGTATTTTTTTATGCCTAACTAATCCGAATCAGAAAAAATAATCATCCAACGATTTCAGTAAAATTTCACGAAATAGTGCGAGGTCCAATGCCCAGCGTTTTTTTCTTGATTCCGCAAAAATAATAATAATTTTCACCGGTTCCTTTTCCCGAAGGATTTTTAGATTCAAAGATTTCCAGATTCGGAAACATCAAGCGTAATCGACGAGAGGAGATGATGGATTCATACGCCAGGGGGATTTCATCGTGGGCGTGAATGGCACGGTAGTCTTCATAGTTTTCAAACCATTCTTCCGCGACCCCAACAAAGCCTCCAGGCCTTAATACGCGCTGAATTTCTTGAGCCGATGCTTTTTTGATTCCATCATGCAAATGGTGAAAAAGAAAACCTGCGGCGCAGATATCGATGGAGTCGCTTTTTATGGGTAATTCATGACAAGAAGTCACGATTCCCTTGGAGGTTCTCAGTTTTGTTAAAATTTCAGATTTGAATTCCGGGCCGATCATGGCGTCCGGAAATAAAAAATTACGAGATTGGGTTTGTTCAATTACACGTTCCGACACGTCCAGCAAAATCAATTTTGCTTTTTTTAACAACGCAGGGTTTGCTCGTCCCAACTCTTGAAGAATGAGCATTCCGGTAATTGCACCAATGGCGGGACCTATATCTAAAATTTGGATTTGATCCACACTTTCCAAGCGACTTTTTTGGTTTTGAATGTAAATTTTTATGCCTCGCGCAATTCCCAAATTTCCTTGAATGGCAAAATAATCCACCATCATTTTTTCTTGAATGTAATCACGCAGCCCCCCAAATCGAATAATGGATGACGTGATGTAATCTTCTATGCGAACTGTTTTTCCTTTGTAAAGATTCATTGACACAGTTTTTAAGTTGAATAAATTTTTATCAAAATTACCATTTTTTTATTTTTCTTCTCGTTTCATCTTATTTATACATACAAATTGATATTCTTGCATCTACCTGTGTTTTGCTTTTGAAAATTCATCTTGAAGTTAATATAGGTTTGATTTACCGTATTGTCAATATTTCCTTACGCTTAATATTGTAAATTATGTTAGACAAACTCATTAAATTCGGTTTTCCGGAAAAAGAAGCGCGTGTTTATTTGGCTCTTTTGGAGTTGGGCCCTTCTTCGGTCAGCGAAATTGCAAAAAGAGCTCGTATCCCCAGGACCAATGCTTATCATTTGCTAAACACTTTGACCACCAAGGGGCTTGTGAGTACCAATGAAAAATCCTCCAAAATGGTTTTTATGGCGGAGGACCCTCAACGATTGGTTCAGCTTTTGAAAAATCAAAGCGAAGAATTTCATCGAATGCAACAAGAGGCCAAAGATTTACTTCCCGAGTTTTATTCCATTTATCATAAAGACGACGGAAAATTGAAAGTACGATTTTTTGAAGGAGTGGAGGGGCTGATCAGTGCCTATGAAGATACGTTAACGGCTCGCGATGAAATTTTGGGGTATGCTTCCGTGGAATATCAACATAATTTTTTTCCCGGTTATTTTCCCGCGTATTACACGCGTCGCACCAAGCGTGGGATTTCGGTGAAATGTTTTTTGGCAGACAGTCCGGAGTCTCGCAGGATTCAAGAGTTGGATAAAGCCCATCTTCGAGAAACCATGCTTCTTCCTTCTCGTTTTAGTATTTCTCCGGAGATCAATATTTATGACAATAAAATGGCCATTATTTCTTTGAAGGAAAAATTTGGGGCCATTATTGAAAGCAAGGAAGTGGCGGATGCGTTTAAGAAAATGTTTGAACTCGCGTTTGAACGATCCAAGCAATACAATAAAGAAATTCATACGGAAATCGCACAAGCAAAATCAAGGCCCAAGAATAAAACGAGCGGCAAGAAAAAATAGTTTTTACGTTGTTGAGGGTTTGTTCGGGGATGAAAGCAGTCCGGCACTTGCGTAAAAGAAAATCAGCAAGGGAGTGAATAAAAGACTGTTCACGAAAATTGAATGGATTAAGAGTCCCAGAAGTCCGGCAAAAAATCCCAGGGCTAAGCCGTTTTTTCGATTGAAAAAACTTATGTAAAGCAGGGCGCCTAAAAACCAAATATAAGTCACTAACCCTATCAGTCCGGTGGTGGCCCAAATGGTTAATAAAGTTGAGTCCGAGCCGGTGGCCGAGTGTTTTTTTAATTCTTTTACAAATCCATAATCGCGTTGAACATAAGAATAGGTATTGTATCCCACTCCGAGCCAAGGATGATCTTGGATGATAATCCATGCGTTTTGCCAGGATTCGATGCGGAGTCGGGCTGTGGCGTCCGGCAGTTCCGCGGAAGAGGAATCCATCAGTGATTGAGCGCTATAAATCATGTTCGTGAAACGATCGGCGGCTCGTTCTGAAACCGAGGAAAGTAATAAAACGGCGATCAATCCACCGATTAATAATTTGGGAGACTTGACTATTCCCAGAATTCCCATGGCTGCGATACAAGCCAAATAAGCACTGCGGGAATAGGTTAAAAAAAGCGCTAAAAATAATACTCCGGCCAAAAGAAAATAAGGCCAGGATTTTTTTAAAGGTAAGTTCAATGAAAAACCCAAAATTAAACTTATAACAAAGGCAAAGAGTCCTCCTACAAAATTGGGATCAAACCACGAAGAAAGCAGGCGGTTGATGTGCGGATCCCATCCCAGATTTTGGAATTCGGTAAAATTTGGGAAGAATTTGAGCTGAAGAAAACCCACTATTGCGAGGAGTCCCGCGCTCGCCAAGAGAATATGAAATAAACGAAGGTGTGTTTTTGGGTCGTTTTTTGTTAGGTCGGAAACAATAAAAATCAAAGCGCCATATTCGATGAATCGAACAAGATAAAGTCCACTTAAAAAAGTTTCTTTGAGGGTGAGTGCTTGAGAGCCGTTGAGGAGGGAAAGGGCTGCAATTCCCACAAAAGCCAGAAAGGGGGTGCTTAATTTTAAAGGGGGCCATGCGCGTTCCAAGAAAACCTTATCAAAGAGCCATACACCGGTTAAAAGAGCCAATAAAAGGTCGTTGGGAAGGAGCCCGTTGGCGGTGGCAAGGGGGAGTCGGGTCAATTCTCCCAATGCGGCGAAAAGGAAAATAAAGATAAGACTGATGAAGTAAAAACGTTTCATAATTGATGTTATAGTATCATGGCATGGAACCTTTTTTAATCGCCACCGCCAATCTTGGGAAATTCAAGGAAATTGCAACCGCATTGGAGTCGTTGCCGTATCGGTTTTTATCGTTGAAGGATTTGGGGTTTGAGGGGCAACAAGTCGAAGAAACCGGGGCCACTCATGAGGAAAATGCGCGCTTGAAGGCGGAATTTTTTTATCAAAAAACAGGGTACTTGACGTTGGGGGAGGATTCGGGGTTGGAAGTGGAGGCGTTGCAAGGGGAATTGGGACTTCACACGCGACGCTTTGGAGCCGGAGAAAAAGCGAGTGACGAGGAGTGGCTGCGTGTTTTTTTGGAACGAATGAAGGAAATAGTGCCCGAAAAAAGAAAGGCGCGATTTGTGTGTACTATGGTTTTAAAAACATTTCCAAAGGGAGAAGAATTTGTATTTGAGGGGGAAGCGCGAGGGTTTATTGTCCTCGGCCCCGAGGCTCCGATTTTGCCCGGTTTGCCCTTGAGCTCGGTGTTTAAGCCCGAGGGGTTTGATCGAGTGTATGCGGCATTAACTCATGATGAAAAAAACCAAATCAGTCATCGAGGACTCGCAGCCGGGAAAGTGGCTAAATTTTTATTGGTATAATTTTAGTTTGAAGCGGGTTCTTCTGTTGTTCCGTAGATCCCGCTGGGTTCGATGATCACCAAAAAAGAAAGAGGATTTTCGGTGGTTCCTTCGCTCATACTGCAATCATAGGTGGCTACGTTTTCGTTTTTTATGAATTGACGGCGAGATTCCGCGCTTGCATTGAGTTCCCATCCGTTTACAACCATGGCATCTTCCAAGAAGGCAAATAATTCGCCGCGTGTCATTGAATCCAGGGTGAAAAAATGATTTTCAACCGGGCTGTTCGCCGAGGATTGAGTAAGGATAGCATTTTCCGGGACGGCAATATCTTCCCAGCCCGGAATTGGGCCTGCGTAAAAATCCTGGGTTTTTTTGCAGCCGGTTAAGAAATTTAAACAGAGAATTGTTCCTAAAAGAAAAGAGGTTAAAACAATTTTAGACGAATGAAGGGTTTTCATTTTTGCGCTTGTTAAAGAGATAAAATGGCTTTTATGTGCGAAGCATAACGAAGAAAGCAGAGAGACGCAAGAGATAGCTTTACGGTCTTTCCATTGGCGTTGCGGGGGGCGCGGGGTCTTCGGTGGAAGTGGGAGTCTCCGCCGTGGAAGTGGTCCCGTATTGAACTTCAATGGTACTGTTGCTTCGATAACCCAAGGCATCATACACATAAGCGGTAAGGGTGTAGGTTTTTCCGGGGGTTACGCTCGTTCCAAGGCGAATGGTTCCGGAATAAGGGGCCGTAACCGCGGTGTATTGAATTTGGTCGTTTAAATAAAATTCAACATAATCCATCCCATTGGGAGTGCTTACTTCCACCTCTATTGTGGTGCGACCGGAATCAATGGACCCATAATTGGCGGGACTGGTGATTGCAATCGTTGGGCTGTTGGCCAAAGTCTCTGCGGTGTGCAGGGTGTCTTGTTCGGTGGGGGGTTGCTTGAGGTCTGCATTTGCCTCCACCCAAGCGTCGATGCCGGCTTGCCAGTAGGTGTATTCCGGAATAATGGTTTGATGCACTTGAAATGCTTTTTCTTGCACAGACCATGCCGGAGAAAATTCGGTGGCAATGAGTCCGGTCATTTTATCGATTGGGTAAGAAATGAAACTGTTGTCGATTTGGGTTGGAACGTCGAATGTGGCAAAAATATCTTGAGAGAGCATGTCTTCCGGCGTGTTTTCCGCAGGGAGTAATCCGGTGGATTTGGTGATCGTGAGAGAAGTGATGCCTTGCGGTTTTGGGAATTCTTCCGAAGAAAATTCAGCAAGCGCTTGTGTCATAAAATCGTTCCAAATCGGAGCCGCGCAATTGTAGCCGTCGGCAAGGTAATTCATAATGGTTCCATCTGCGTTGCCCACCCAAACTCCGGTGACTAAATTAGTGGTGTAGCCCATGGTCCACGTGTTGGTGGGGTAGCCGTTGTCCGCGGTACTGGTTCCGGTTTTAGCGGCAACATGTTGTCCTGCGATGGAGAGTCTTGAACCCAGGTGAACACTTGAATCGGATAGAATATTATTAATAAGATAGGCGGCTTGCGGATCAAGGACCTCGGTTCCTGGAGTGTCTTTCCATTGTTCCAAAATATCCCCGTTGCGGTTTTCAATTTTTAAAATAGGCGTGATTTCCTTTTTAATTCCGCTGTTTGCGAATACCGAATAGGCTCCTGTGAAATCAAGCAAACGGACTTCTCCGGTGCCCAGCGCCAGAGGCCAGCCATACCCGATATTTTTATCCAGATTGATTCCGAATTTTTCAACAAAAGGGATGATCGCGTCTTCTTGTCCGGCTAAAAAATAAGTTTTAATGGCCGGGATATTGAGCGATTGCCCCAGGGCATAACGGATTGAAACCGGGCCGGAAAAAGTGCCACTGTAGTTTTTAGGGGCCTCGGTTCCGAATTGAGTTTTTACATCATAAAGGATTGTGGCGGGCGCGTATCCGTTTAAAAAAGCCAACGCATAAACAAAGGGTTTAAACGAAGATCCGGGCTGACGATATCGAGTGGCGATGTTGACTTCTCCATTAATGGTTGGATCTCGATAATCCGCGGACCCCACCATGGCCAAAATTTGTCCGGTTTGGGGTTGAATGGCCACCAAGCTGGCGTTGCTTGCATCAAAGCTTTCAAGGTTGTTTTCTTTGTATTTTTCGACCGAGGCTTCGGCGATATCTTGGAGATTGGGGTCAAGGGTGGTGTAGATACGGAGCCCTCCTTGTTCAAGGACTTCTTTTCCGTATTTTTCTTCCACAAGCTGTTTAACATAAAAAACAAAATGAGGGGCTTGAATGCTTTCAAGATAACTTTGGAATTCAAGAGTCCAGGATTCTTCCAGTGCGGTTTGTTTTTCTTCTTCTGTGATAATGCCTTTTTCAAGCATGGAGTTTAAAACCACATCGGTTCTGCCCGGCAAATAAATGGTTGTTCCGTCCACCAGCGTGATATTTGAGCCAATTAATCCGAGCATGAATTCGTCGTCTTCCAGGTCTTGAATGGAAGAAATATTTCGGGCCGCGAGTTGTTCGGCGGTGAAATTAAGGGTGAGGTAGGAATGACTGTTTTCGCCGTAAGGGGAATAGTACGTTGGGGCTTTTGGGATGGCGGCTAAGATCGCACTTTGGGTGAGAGTTAGATCTTTCGCAAGAACTCCAAAATAACGATTCGCAGCCAATTCTATCCCGTACGCGTTGTTGCCGTAAAAAATTTCGTTGAGATACATCTCTAAGATTTCATCTTTTGAATAATGGGATTCCACTCGAACCGCCAAAATGAGTTCTTGAATTTTTCGTGTGTAAGTTTGTTCTTGAGTCAGGAAGAAATTCTTAACAAATTGTTGTGTGATGGTGGAGCATCCGCGGCGGCCTCCAATTCCAAAAAGTTCGTGCAAAAAGGCCTTTCCCAAACAAGGAACGTCGAATCCGTAGTGATAATAAAATTGGTCATCTTCCGTGGAGAGGGTGGCACTGATAAGGTAAGGAGACATGTCTGCGAGTGCTACGATTTTTCGATTTTCATCGCCTTGAATGGCATACAACACGTTTTCGGAACGATCATAAATGATGGTGGATTCGGCTTGCAAAAAGCCTTCACCACTGGTGACCGGAGGGAGGTTGAAGCTGAAAACAATGATCAATAAAATTCCCAGGAAAAACCCAACAAGAACGCTACTCCCGGCAACAATTAGGGCCCAGCGCCACACGCGCATGCGGCGTGGCATCAGTGGATGGGGGCGAATTTTGAGCCAAAATTTTCCAAGATTGAGTTTGAGACGTCGAAAGCGAGACAACATAAAAAAATGTTAAAGTCAGGACGGGCGCATTATACGCTTTTTTTATCTTGTGTGATAGAATTGTTCCGATTCTTATTTCTCTTAATTTTTTATTTATGGCACTGACGTTGAAGCAAATTCATGACATGGCGATCGCAATCGGGCGAAAACAGGATCCGCGCCCCGCCAAAGAAATCGAAGCGGTTTTATCTCAACATAAAGAGCAATATGAAAAAATGAACAAGAAGAAAAAAGAATGTTTTGATAAAGAGCGATTGGTGAATCCGTATTTGGATACGCGTGTTTTGTATGGCACACCCACTACTTCCATTAAATCGATGATGGCGTGTATTGATGTGGGTCCGGCAGAGCTTTTATTGGCAAATACGTTGCGTGAAAAAGGGACTGCGATTGATATGGTGTTGAGTCATCATCCTGAAGGGCGCGCGTTGGCGGACTTGGCGCAAGTGATGCGAGTCCAAGATACGATTTCCGAGGAATTGGGAATTTCTCCCAATATTGCGGAAAAACTCATGAATAAACGGATGGGCGTGATTGATCGTGCGGTGCATCCCATCAATCATTATCAAGCCGTAGATACGGCTCGATTGCTTGGGATTCCATTTATGTGTTGTCATACGCCGGCGGACAATTGCGTGCATGATTTTTTGGTGAATTTTATCAATAAAAATCAGAAAAAATGGCGTACCATTGAGGATTTTATGAATGCGCTTTTGGAAATTCCCGAGTTTTTTGAAGGAGAAAAAATGGGGGCGGGGCCTAAGATTTTCTTGGGTTCAAAAGATTCCAAGTTGGGCAAAATCGCGGTGACGGGAATGACGGGCGGGACGTCGGGGAGTGAGGATATTTATGAACATTACAGTCATGCCGGGGTTGGGACATTGGTGCAAATGCATATTTCCGAGAAGCATCGTGAAAATGCGGAAAAACATCATCTTAATATTGTGATCACGGGTCATATCCCGAGCGACAGCTTGGGGTTGAATTTATTGTTGGATCCCATTGAAAAGAAGGGGGTGAAAATCATCCCGGCGAGTGGATTTATAAGGGTGAAACGATAAATTATTCTCCGCGAATTTCTCCGCCAATGGCGCGAATCGACTTGAAAATCGCTTCGTGGGATTGATGGAATTCGGTATCGGTGAGGGTGTGGTCGTTGTGGCGGAGTTCGATGGTGAAGGCCAGGGATTTTTTGTCAGTGGGAATGTTTTTTCCCTCGTAAATGTCAAAAAGCGTGATGGATTGCACGAGACCCGCGGGGTCGGCTTTTCGAATGGCGTGTTCGACGTCGGCGATTTCTTTTTTACGATCAATGAGCAAGGAAATGTCGAAGGGGCTGGTAGGGAATTTGGGCAATTCTTTGAAACGCGTGAGTTCTCGACCTTTGGCTGCGAGTTTAGTGAAATTGATTTCAAATAAACCCACGGGTTGATCGAGGTCAAAGGCTTTGGCCACGGCAGGGTGTAGGACGAATCCATAACCAAGGATTTCGCCTTCTACAGAGATTTCGATGCATTTTTGAGGATGTGCGTAAAGGGGCGGATGAGCGCATTTTTGAAGAAGCGGGGAGGGGGTGCGGAATTTTTTTAAAAAAGCGGAAAGTGCGCCTTTCATGTCGTAGAAAATTTCTTTGGAATGTTCGTTCGTAAGTGTTCCGGCGATCCATTTTTCTTCAAGAGGCATGAATTCTCCGATTTCTTTGTACGTGTGTCCGATTTCAAATAATTTTAGGTTTTTTCGTTCGTGATTGTTTTTGGCCAATGTTTTTAATAGACCCGGAATGAGGCTTACGCGCATATGGGTTTGCTCTTGGGAAAGTGCGTTTTTGACGCGAATATGGCGCATGTTTTCGAGGCGGCATTTTTTGAAATCGTCTTCGCTGTAAAAAGAGTACCCAATGACCTCAGTGAAGCCTAAAAAGGCGGCGAAAATAGTGCGAACTTCATGTTTAAAAAATCGTTCTTGGTTTTCGATTGGGAGCTTAATGGGAAGTTCGGGAAGAAGGGCCGGGATTTTATCGTACCCGTGAATGCGAGCCACTTCTTCGACTAAATCTTCTGCAATCCCCACATCGCCGGTGGCGCGATGGGAGGGGACAATGACGTTGAGTTTTTTTCCTTGAACCGTGACTTTGAATCCGAGGGTCGTGAGGATGCGTTTAATTTCCGGGGTTGAAATTTCGGTGCCGATTTTGTTGCAAATTATTTGTGGGTCAATGGTGATTTTGATTTGGGGGAGAGTTTTGTATGTGCGAATCGTTTCGAGAGAGGTTATGAGTTTTGCGGAGGGGGAACATTCTTGAATCAAAGCCATGGCGCGTTGAAGTGCGAGTTCGGTGAGCGAGGGGTCGAGGCCTTTTTCAAAACGTTGAGACGCTTCACTGCGCAACCCGTGAGCAGAGGAGCTTTTTCGAACTATAATGGGGTTCCAATTGGCGGCCTCGAGAATGATTTCAGTGGTGGATTCATTGATTTCGGAGCCTGCGCCGCCCATGATTCCGGCCACGCCCAATACACTTGAACTGTCGGCCACCACAGGATCTTTTTCAAATAATGTTCTCGTTTCGTGGTCAATGGTTTCGATCGTTTCTCCTTTTTTGGCATAGCGAATAATGAGGGCGTCATTTTTTACTTTTTTTCGATCATAGGCATGCATGGGTTGGCCCAATTCCACCATCACAAAATTGGTGATGTCCACGATGTTGTTGATGGGTTTGAGCCCCACACTGCGTAGGCGATTTTTGAGCCAATCCGGAGAATCTTTGATTTCAACATTCGTTAAAATACAACCGGAGAAAGCGGGGCAGATTTCTTTGTCTTGAATGGTAACATTGAGTTTAGTCGTCGGTTTTCCGGGTTTGTATTTAAGAAGTGGCGTGAGGGGTTTGAGCGGTTTTTTGAGGATCACAGAGAATTCACGGGCAAAGCCGTAATGGCCCCAGAGGTCGGGACGATGAGTGAGGGATTTGTTGTCCACAGTGAGAATGACGTCGTTTTTTTGGAGCGCAACGGCAAGGGGGGTTCCAGGTTTTACTTTTAAATACGATAAATCTTTGATGCGCACTTCGGTTGCACCGGGGAGATTGTCGGTGTCGAGGCCAATTTCTTCGCCGGCGCAAATCATTCCAAAACTTTTTTCTCCACGAATTTTAACTTCTCCAAGTTCAACGAGGTCGCCTTCGCCGTGCCAACGAACCTTAGAGCCCGGAGGCGCAACAGGAACCAACATATCAGGTTTTAAATTTTGACCGCCACATACAATGGAGATGGGTTTTTCTTGAGCAATGTCCACTTCGGCAATGACCAGTTTATCTGCGTTGGGGTGTTTTTTTACGCTTAGAATTTTCCCAATCACCATTTTATCAAAAGCTTTTTCCATATCTTCTACCTCTTCGACCTCTGCGGTGTGAAGAGTGATGAGTCTTCCGACATCGTCAGTGCTTTGAGTGTTTGGAATGTCTATAAATTGAGCTACCTCTTCTGGGGTGTTTAAGGATGAGGTCTTCATAAAGTCCTCAGAACGTATGGTCTTGATGTCCACGAATTCACGCAACCAATTGATAGAAATTTTCATAGGAACTAAAAGTTAATCAAAATTGTTCCAAAAATCGTACATCGCCGTTCGTGAGATGGCGAATATCGGTGATACCGTATCTCATCATGACCAACCGGGTGAGGCCGAAACCGAAGGCCCAGCCTTGATATTGCGCAGGATCGATGCCGCCGGATTTGAGGACAAAAGGGTGAACCATGCCGCAGCCCATGAATTCCACCCAGCCGGTTTTTTTGCATACGCGGCAACCCGTGCCTCCACAGAGGACACAAGACATGTCCAGTTCGATTCCGGGTTCGACGAAAGGGAAATAGCCGGGGCGGAAACGGATTTTCATTTCGCGCTTAAATAAGCGGCTTAAAAAGTCGATCATCACACCTTTGAGGTGGGCGATGGAGATGTTTTTATCGATGAGTAAGCCTTCGACTTGGTCGAAGGTGTGTTCGTGGGAGGCGTCGGTGGCTTCGTTTCGGAATACGCGACCCGGCACAATGATTCGTAACGGAGCGCCATATTTTTTCATGGCACGGATTTGGTTGGGCGAGGTGTGGCAGCGAAGGACCAGTTGGCCTTCTTTTGGATCCGGATTTTTATCAATAAAAAACGTGTCTTGCATGTCGCGCGCCGGATGGTGAGCCGGGATGTTGAGGCCTTCAAAATTGTAATATTCGCTTTCGATTTCCGGGCCGTCGATGATGGTGAATCCCATTTGTTGAAAAATTCGTTCGACTTCTTCCTGGGTTTTGGCGATGGGGTGGATGTGGCCGTCTTGAGGCTGGGTTGTGCCCGGAGCTGTTCGGTCGATCCATTCTCCGGTGAGGGATTGATCGATCGCGGATTGTTGAAGTGAATTTTGTTTGGTGGCGAAATCGGTGTCGAGCTCTTTCTTGAGATCGTTGCAGGCTTTTCCGAGGGTTCGTTTTTCGTCTACCGACAGATGAGCGAGGCCGTGAAGGAGTTCGGTGACCGCGCCTTTTTTTCCGAGGTAATTTTTATACCAAGGCTCGAGCTGATCAAGGGATTGAATCGCTTTGAGCTCAATGCCCGCGGTTTCGCGAAGATGGGTGAGTTGGTTTTGCATACGAGGTGTAGTTTAACTCGATTTAAGGTTTTTTTTAAGGGAATTTTTGAGATATGAAAAAGACCCCTTTTTACGGGGGCCTTTTTTGAATTCATGTGAATGCATCCTTCGACAAGCTCAGGATGACATTTGACTATCGAATCGCATCTTTCAAGGTCTTTCCGGCTTTGAAAGCAGGGAGTTTCATGGAAGGGATCTTGATTTTTTGCGTGGTGTTTCGAGGATTGACACCTGTTCGGGCAGCACGTTTGCTGACACGGAAGGTTCCAAAACCGGTGATGGTGACACTTTGCCCTTTTTTGAGGGATCCGGTGATGGTTTCGAGCATGGCTTCGAGAGCCATTGTCGCAGCTTTCTTTGTAATGCCAGCTTCTTGGGAGGCCGCATTGATGAGGTCTTGTTTCGTCATGGGACGATTGGGTTAGGAATAAAACTGGATGTGATTATAGGCGGAGAAAGGCCTTTTACAAGGCTTTTTTGCCAAATTTGATCTAAAAAGACTTGATTTAAGGCTTGTTTGTGGGGAAAGAAAGATCACATTTCTTTTAGATAACATTTTTCGCAATACACGATTTCGGGGCGGGAAGGGGCGTAGGTACTTTCGATTTCAATGCCGCATTTGTGGCAGGTGCGTTTGAACAATTCAAAAAGGTTGCGATTTTGGAAGCGGCGTTTGTGTCGGCACGTGGGGCATTCGCGCGGGATGGGCATATTTTCTTTTCGGTAGAACCGAAGTTCTTGCGGAACGAGTCGGTAATTTTTTTTGCAGGATTCGCACGCGAGGATTTCTTTTACAATGTCGTCTCTCACGTCTTTTATATTATCGGGGAGTGTTGGTAGTGTGCCTGGTTTGAATTCTTTTTGATCTTCTTCTCGCCAACGATAGCCGAGTTTTTTTGCACCGGTTTTTTCAAGTGGAAAAAAGTCCTGGGCTGCGGTTTCATTGTAGGCAAAAGGCGAAAGTGCGGTCGGGAAAAAGTGGCCCCATTCTTTTGTTTTTTCCATGTATTTAATGATTTGCGGCAATAATTTTTCGTACTCTTTTTTTGAATATTGTTGATTGAGGATGCAGTATTTTTTGTGATGCAATCCAATGCATCCAAAGCAATTTTCACATGAGACACAGGAGTCGCAATAGCGTAAATCGTGAGAAAACCAGGTGTAGGAACAAAAAGCAATATTTTGGCTTCCTCGACTGACTACTGAATTGTAAATCATTTCACATCCGGGCCAGCCTGCGGAATAAATGCCGTAAACGTTTTTGGAATCGGCGATGGAAACGGAATGAGCGGCTTCTTCGCCATTAAATCCATCAAAGCAATTTTTGAGATTTTTGGAATGATACAAATGATCGCCGGTGCAATTTTCACAATTTAAATTATGGACATAACGATGCGGGGTTTTGAGTTTGAGGGTTGCGTAATGGGTGTGCGCTTTTTGCCAGGAGCTCCACGAGCCGTCAAAGACTTTTTTCTTGAGAGTTTCGAATTCTTCTTTGGTGCACGATTTATTTCCAATGCAATAACTTTTATTCGCGAGATTGGTGCAAAACAAGCAATGATCGCATCCGCGGAGTTGATAGGAAAAATAACAACTGTTGCAGTCTTTGGCTTCTTCTAAAACGATGCATCCGTAGGAATTGTTGACCTCGTTGCACCAGGCGCAAAGCGTGCTTTCGTTGGTGTAAAGCGAGTCGAAAACATCTTTGTCTTTTACGGCCCAGTAAGAATAATAAAGGTCTTCGCAGTTCGCCACGAGAGAATTGAGGTAGCAATTTTTGGATTGGCGAATGTGCCCGTTGTATTCGCAGTTTTCGGAGTTGAAAACCGATGTGCCTTCGCGAGGGACCACGCGTTGTAAGGCGGCGAATTGATCGAAGAATGGCTTTGAAAAATCAAAGTCACGACTGTATTGCGTGGCATCCCATGAGTCTCCCCACCAAATTTCGTTGGAATAAATGGTGAAAGGACTGTCGGCGGAGTAAGCACTTAAAATGTTTTTGCCGGTGGAGTCACATTTTCGCGGATACAATTTCCATTCGTTGCGAAACGCCATGAGTTGTCGCATGCGTTCTTTAAAGCAGAGGTTCGGGAGCGGGAGATCCATTCGTTTGAAAAAATCCAATTCCGAGTCTGTAATTTCGAAGGGCTTCAAACAACTAATACAGATTTTTTGCATAATAGAGCTTGAAAAAATGCGGGGAGCGCATTCCGCTGTCGCTCCATGCGTTAAATATAAAGAGGAAAGGAGGGAAACTCAAGGTTGTTATACTGAAAAGGCAAGCGGGAAAGGGAAATTTTTATGAGCATTTTCAAGGAAGAGGACACGAGGATCATGTATCCGAGTGTCCGATTCCCATGCGAATAAAAATTCTTCCTGACCGCTTGCCTTAAAATATTTTTGTTTTTATTGCGCTATCGGTTGTTCTTCCACTAGCCCGTCAAAAAGAATGGGGGATGGTTCGGGTTGCGTGATCAAATCTTTGGCCAGGGGAACAATGACGTTTTCGGGCCAATATACGTTTTCCGTGTCATTGAGAATCGGGAAGGAATAGGCCGGGACGTAAAGGTCGGTGGAATTTCCGCCATTGGTGTTGTATTGCGACACGATGGCGTAAATCAATGTTGGGGTTCCGAGTTGAAATTCTTGGGTTTTGGTTGGGTCTTCCCATGTGTAATTGTTCCCTCCTCCGGTTTTTGCAGCAGCCAAGACTTCGTCCAAGATCGCGGCTTGGTACGTGGAGCTTTCAAATTGATTGGAAGTGAAAATATTGGAAAGATTGGTGACTTTTTCTCGATTTACATCCACGGTCACCATCATGCCTGCGTCGTTCCCCCAGACATAACTCACTAGTTTTCCATTGATTTCATATGGGTAAACCACGGTGAGCATGTAGCCTATGTCTCCATAATTTTTTAGATTTTCCAGGTCGAGAATATAAGGATCTCCAAAATTTTCAGTTGAAATATCGTGGTCTTGTAAAAATTGATTGGCCGTGGCTATGGTTTTTTCTATGGGAATATTATCGGCGGTTATAGAGGTTGTGGGCCAATCGTTACACCAACCCCACGGGCACTCCGCGGTCGGGGCGTTGTATTCATATAAGGAGATTTGGCCGTACATGTAATCATAGGAGATGGCATAACTTTCGGATCCTATGGGGTTTAAATTTACATAGGTTGGTTGGAACCCTCCGAAAGAATTCATGTTCATAACATCGCTGGATATGTTTTGTTTGGGGGCATCGGGGATGATGCGGTGAAGCACTTCGATGGCGGAATCGCTTAGTGTTAATGGATCGCCCACGTAGGTGAATTCATAATTGATGCGTTCTTCGGGGAGCCATATTTCAGACTCTTGGGCTAATAATACGTCTTGTGTTTCGGTTATGTTTGTTAATTTTCCTCCCGCGCCCAGTCCTTCCATTTCGCCTCGACTTCCGGGAACGGCAGCATCTGTGGAAGTTAGGGCTCCAAATTTTTCTTCTCCAACAGGAACCACTTTAAATGTGTTTGGATTGGGTTGCGTTAAAATTCCGGCAACTACTAATGTAATGGCGGCGACTCCGGAAAAGGCATACGAGAAATTTTTCCAAAAACCGAATGGGGAGGCGGCAGGAGCTTCCTCTGCGTTTTCTTCGAGACGTGATTGGATCATGGCTTTCAATTGTTCATAGAAAGCCGGGTCCATTGTGGCATCGGGTTTGGCCAACAACAACTCGGAGAGCACTTGCTTTAATGTTGACTCATGGGCTTTGAGGCCGGGGTCGAGGAGGTACAATTCTTGTAAAAGTTTTTCCATGTTTTTCATAAAAATGGGGGTTAAAAATGGGTGAAAATGAAAAAGGCGAGCAACGCAGTCATGACAATGAGTTGCTTTTGTAAATCAATTAAAGCGCGCTTGAAAGCCATTTTGAGAGAGGCTTCTGTTTTTCCCAAAACGATCGAAATTTCTTTGTAGGGTAATTCGTCCCACACGCGCATGAGCACGACTTCACGCTGAGCTTGAGTCAGTGCGGAAAGTGCTTTTTTGACGCGCTCAGCTACTTCTTCTTTTTTTAATTCATCGATGAAATTTTTTTCATCCGCCAAGTCAAAAACATTTTCAATATTGTCTTGGGGTTTAAGTTCGCGATAATGATCGCAAATTGTATTGCGTGCGATTTTGTAAATCCAGGATTTGAAAGAGCCTTTGTCCAAGTCGAAGGATTCCCATTTTTCTAATGCTTTTAAAAACGTTTGGCTGGTGAGATCTTCGGCCGTGGCCCTGTCTTGCGTTCGATAATAAATGAACGCGTAGATTTTTTGAGCAAACTCTTCGTAGCGTTTTGTGAAGGTTTGGGAATCGGACATAAGGATGAATTAATGGATCCACATAAGAATACGGAAAAAGTGGGAAAAAGTAACGCGGGCAAGAAAATTATAACAAGCGGGAGGAAAGAATTTTTATTTACACGGGGGCGCGAAGCTTTTTTCGGATATGCCCATCAAGTCGTTCGCGCTAACATGTACGCGCTTCACGACAAATTGGAGATCATGATCTCCAATTTGGATGGGAAATATCCTCAAAAATCCCCGCGCCCCCGTGCTCTTTAAATACCCCCTTACTTATTAAAGATTCTACAACGAAAGGTTGCGTAATTTCGTTAACTATTATAGTAATAGAACTCGACTGGGTTTGTTCACAATTCGGATTTTTTATTCAAAATTAAACATTTATGGCCAAAAATTTTGTCATTGTAGAGTCTCCTGCTAAGGCAAAAACCATTGAGCGTTTTTTAGGGAAAGACTATGAAGTTATGGCTTCTATGGGTCATGTGCGTGATTTGCCGAAATCGAAATTGGGCATTGATACCGAAGGTGATTTTGAACCTACTTATATTGTGCCGCAGGATAAACGAAAGACCATTACCTCGCTCAAAAGTCACATTCATTCCGACACCACGGTATGGATCGCAACCGATCAAGACCGCGAAGGAGAAGCCATTGGTTGGCATTTGGTGCAGGCGCTTAAATTGGGTGCCGGCAAGCAAAAAGTGCATCGTATTGTTTTTCATGAAATTACAAAATCCGCGATTTTGGAGGCTGTGGCTGCTCCGCGCGAACTCGATGAAAATTTAATCAATGCGCAACAAGCGCGTCGTGTGTTGGATCGTTTGGTGGGGTATGAATTATCTCCGTTGTTGTGGAAAAAAGTGCGTTACGGGTTGTCTGCCGGTCGTGTGCAAAGCGTGGCCGTACGTTTGGTGGTGGATCGTGAACGCGAACGTCGCGCGTTTAAGGCTGAGGAATATTGGGAAATTTCGGCCGAGTTTTCTCCTGAAAAAGATAAAAAAGTAAAATTCACCGCTAAATTAAATAAAAAAGATGGAAAAACATTTGATCTTTCCAATGAAAAAGATTCCAAGCAGGTCTTAAAAGACCTTGAAGGAGCCAAATATCAAGTGCTTTCCGTGGAAGAAAAAGAAGTGCGAAAAAATCCTTCGCCTCCGTTTACGACCTCTACGTTGCAACAAGAGGCGGCGCGAAAATTGCACATGTCGGTGAAGAAAACCATGGTCGTGGCTCAGCAACTTTATGAAGGAGTGGATGTGGGAAATGGGCCGCATGGTTTGATCACCTACATGCGTACCGATTCCGTGAATTTGTCGCAACAAGCGTTGGGCGCGATTAAGAATTTTATTACCAAAGAATTTGGCAAGGAATATGCGCTGGCTGAGCCGCGTTTTTATAAGAGCAAAAAAGGCGCGCAAGAGGCGCATGAAGCCATTCGCCCCGTGGATGTTACTCTGACGCCGGAACAAGTGAAGCCTCATTTAGATCGAGACCAATATCGTTTGTATGAATTGATTTGGAAGCGCACGATCGCGTGCCAAATGGAGGCTGCGGTTTTTGATCGCATGACCATTGATATTCAGGATCAAACGAATCATTACGAATTCCGTGCCACCGGACAACGCGTTCGTTTTTCCGGATTTATTCGTGTGTATGTGGAAGGTCGCGATGAGCCGTCCGTGGAAGACAATAATGATGAAGCGATTCTTCCCGCACTCAAGCAAGGCGATGGGATTTTGTTGTATGAATTGATTCCCACTCAACATTTTACCGAACCGCCGCCGCGTTATACGGAAGCCAGTTTGGTGAAAAAATTGGAAGCTGAAGGGATTGGTCGTCCGAGTACCTATGCGCCAACCATCACCACGATTTTGAGTCGTGAGTATGTGAAAAAAGAGGCCACAGCCTTGGTCCCAACCGATGTGGGTGAGGTGGTGACCGATGTTTTGGTGAAAAATTTTCCTGAAATTGTGGACATTGGGTTCACGGCAAAAATGGAGGAAGGCCTCGATCGTATTGCGGAAGAAGGGGAAAATTGGAGGGAGTTTTTGAAGGCGTTTTATAAGCCCTTTCATTTGAATATTCAAGAAAAAACCGAGAGTTTAAAAAAGGAAGATGTGGTCACGGAGAAAACCGAGGAAGTGTGCGAGAAATGCGGCAAACCCATGGTGGTGAAGCTGGGCCGTTTTGGGAAATTTTTATCGTGCAGTAATTATCCCAAGTGTAAAAATGCAAAACCCATGGCCGAGGATAAGGAAAAAACCAAAGCATTCGAGGAACTTCAGAAAAAATTGGGAGGGAAGGAATGTCCCAAATGCGGCAGTCCGATGGAAGTGAAACGTGGGAAATATGGGGAATTTTTAGGGTGCACCGGATATCCCAAGTGTCACCACATGCAATCCATTGTTAAATTTGCCGGAGTTCATTGTCCGGAATGTAAAGACGGACAACTCGCGGAACGACGCACGCGTAAGGGAGGCAAGCTTTTTTACGGGTGCAACAAGTTTCCCAAATGCAAATTTGCAACATGGGACAAGCCGGTTGAGCAAAAATGTGAAAAATGCGGAGGCTTGATGGTGCAAAAAGGAGAAAACATCACGTGTGTGTCATGCAAAGCTTAGAGTTTAAGATGGGCACTGTATGGTTCGAGGTAGAAAGAATGCGGGGATAGGACACTCCGCTTCGCTGCGTGTCTGCTCACCATGACAGCGTAACCGAGCTAAAAGCATTGCACTTTTAACCTTAAAAGGGTATACTTAGAGGAAGGTTTTACAAAACTTAAACAAAAATATATGGCTAAAAAGCTTTTTCTTCTGGCGTCCGGCATTCTTTTGAGTGTTGTTTTTACGTGGAGTTTTCCGTCTTCTCAAGGAGTGCTTCCCGTTCGTGCCGATTCTCCTTGTAATTTGCTTTCCGGGGTTTCCGGGTATGCATCCTATCCGGATTCAGGGGTTATGGATTTTGATTATGCGGATTATGTTGAAGGGGAAACTCGAGATGTTGATGGAGCATTGATTCCGGATGATTATAAAACGTGCGTAAATTATACCGATCAAACCGTGAGCGGTTATGCTTGGAATAATAATTGGGGATGGTTGCAAATGGATTGGACGGTTACGCCCGGAGGATCGGGCCAGCCCGAACTTGATGCGGAAAGCGGTTTTTGGAAAGGATATGCCTGGAGCGATCACATTGGTTGGGTTTGGTTTGATTGGTCTTGTGATGGTGTTCCGGGTGCCTGTGATGATTCTTTGCATGTCCATGTTGATGAAACCGAGAATTTAACCGGTTATGCTTGGAACGATAGCGTTGGATGGATTGATTTTGGGCATGGTAGCGTGACCGTTGTGCCTGACGATATTACGGTTGCTCTTTTTGTTGAATTGACCCCGAATCCTTTGAAAGCTACCAAATATGGGGAGAATGGAGTAAAGGCGCCTCTCGCCTCAGGGAAAGACGGAGACGAATATGTGGTGAAAGTGTCTTTGGCGGATCCTGATGGTAATGATTTGGATGATACAAATTATGGAGTAGAGATTGAGGTTACGGCCACGGAGGATTCCATGATGTGTTTTGAGCAATTGAAAAATGATTGCGTAGATGATCCCACAGAAGCTGTTGTTTTTTCCGATGTTGCCGTTTACAACTCCGAAACTCATGCATGGGAACTTCGAATTCGTTCTTTTGTGCCCACCTCTAACATGAACGGGTATGATCAAAATGGAGACGGAGTGATTGATTATTATTTTGACGTGGATCCAGCGGACCCCACAGGGCTAACGCCTTCGGATTCGGTGAATCAATTTGTTTTGGAATCCATCTTTTTGACGGTGACGCCAAAACCGGGAAATGCGGAAGTGATTATTCCCGAGAATGGTACGCTTTTTAATTTAACCGATAGCTTGGACGGAGCTCCGTATGCTCTTAAATTTGCTCCGGCCATTGAGGTGACCAACTTGGAGCGGGTTCAAACAGATGGGTCTTATATCCCTTATCTTTTAAGTGCGCCAACGATTGAGCAAAATTTTCAAGGGTTGGTGGTGCAATGGAGAGATTTTCTTTCGGCACAGTTGCCTGAATTTAAAGTGATTGCGCAGTTGAGCGTGGAGGCCATAGATATTGAAGGAGTTTTTATGAATTCTTTTTTATTTGATCGAGACGATGACGGGAAATATGAAGATCCCGCGGTCGTAATGGGTTCGACTTCCAATGACAGCAAGCAAGTTGTTAATGAGTATTCTATCGTGGACCATACCAATAATTGTGGAAATTTGGATGGGTTTGAATCTCATGCTTTTCGTGAAGTTCCCGTGAAATGCGTGGTCGGAAATTGGTTTTTCTTATTGGGGGAAGGCGCTCCGGATGATATGACAGAGAAAGGATATGCCATTGAACATGGGATGATCACTCCTCCTCCCGTCGGTGAGGATGGCGGTGCTTTGGAAACGACTCCGACTTCTCCTTCGTATACCACTTCCATTCAATATACCATTTTTAAAAATGGAAGTCCTGTTGTTGTGAACTATCGATCGAATTATTTACCGCAACCTTCTTCTCTTACGGATTATCAAGAAAATTTGGGAATTTCCGGGTCTGTGACGAGTATGACCGGAGAAGTGACCGGAGCTTCCGCGGATACCGATGTGGTTGTGATCGGAGACATTGCCACGATTACGGTTCGCAATGAACTTTTTAGGCGGTTTTCCGAATACACCAAAGGCGTCACTCCTCCCTGGAGTGGTGGCGGCAAAGCAATTGTTAAAGGAAATTTTGAAGATGATTCAGGGAAAGGCGTGGAACTTTTGGATGGAAAAATGCTTTATTATAAAGACGTGGATGAAGTGAAGATTCAAGCCGATGGATCGACTGAAAAAACCATTGTGGTCTATGGCGGGAATATTTTTATTGAAACGGATTTGACGGATGTAGGGCTCGTGGCATTTAAAGATAATGAAGGTTATGGCGGAAATATTTATATTCAAAATAATGTGATCAATCTTGAAAATATTCATATTTTTGCCGAAGGAAGTGTGTTTTCGTCTGCGGGAGGTTATGGATTTGAGGATGACCAATATACAAATTGGGGAACCTTGGATACGCGAAAAGATCTTTTGAAAAATCAATTGTATTTTAAAGGATCATTGGTTTCTCATAATACGATTTTTGGGTATCAGCCCGGAGGTACATCGATTCTTCCCAATGGAGTTGAAACAGTCGAAGATTCGGTTGCGCTTGAATATGATTTGAATCAATTGCGTGAATTCACTCAATGTTGGAAACAACTTGATCTTTCGGGTGCTCCCATAGATGACGATGAGGATGGAAGCGCATGGGATACCTATCCCACGATTCCCGATCCGGATGATGTTGAAAATTGTCCCGGAGCGCTTCGTTCGGAAAATATTCCCATGGATTCCGATTATGCGAATGTGCCGGTGTATTTTGAATACACTCCACCTCCCTCGAGTTTATCGCTTTTGGGCGAGTCGCAAGCCGGGAGTTTGAATGTTTTTGATTAAACTTGTCCCAGGCTGAGAAACAAAATAAGCGTTGCTATTAAGATTACAACACTGCTTATGATGTACACCCAAGTGAAACGCTTGAGGCTGGGATTGATTGAATAAAAACGTCGCACTTGCATGATGGCAAGCGCGCTCATCACGGTATGGGTCGTGAGAGCGATAATCAAAATGATGAGAAGAGTGAGATTCATGTGATTAAGATTTTATTTTTTAAACCATGTTTGGTCGGCTTCCGGGTATTTGGAAAAGGCGTCGGCCACGATTTTCATGACTTCTTTAAGGCGTTTTTCCGTGAGCGCCTCAAAGCGCATGGTGATGTTGGGGGTG
Source organism: Candidatus Gracilibacteria bacterium (assembly GCA_041658685.1). Taxonomy (NCBI): domain Bacteria; phylum Candidatus Altimarinota; species Candidatus Altimarinota bacterium. Next base: position 348,170 of record JBAZZS010000002.1, read on the forward strand.
GTGTTGGAACAACGAATAATTCCCCAAGTGTTTTCATCAAAAATAATGCGCACGCCATCGATGGTGATGCAGTCGTAGTGTTTTATGAATTCGTCGCGTAACGCATCCACAACTTGAAATTTGCGATTGTCCGGGCAAGGAACTTTTATTTCCGGGGTGGTGAAGGTGGGCGGAATTTTTTTGAAATAATCGGAAAGGGTTTTGTCGGTCGGGCCTTTTGAAAGGATAGATAAGGTTCGTAAGGCTGCGACAAACGCATCGTCGAATCCATAATAATCTTCCCCAAAAAAGAGGTGGCCACTGACTTCTCCGGCAAGGAGTGCACCGGTTTCGTGCATTTTTTGTTCAATGAAAGAGTGGCCGGTTTTGGTCATAATGGGTTCGCCGTTGTATTCTCGAATGAGGTTGGGGACAACTTGAGAGGCTTTAACATCAAAAACAATTTTGGATCCCGGGTGACGGGAGAGTAGATCTTGGGCCAAAAGAAGTAAATGCAAGTCCGCGGCGTAATGGTGCCCTTTTTCATCCACAATTCCGACTCGGTCTCCATCGCCATCGAAACCCAGACCAATGTCGTATTTTCCGGTTTTCATTTTTTCAATAAGAACTTCTAGGTTTTCTACGTCTTCCGGGTTGGCCGGATGATTGGGAAAATTTCCGTCGAGATCGCAAAACAATTCGGTTACCTCGCAGCCAAAAGCGCGAAGCAAGGCGGGTGCGTATTTCCCGGTGATGCCGTTTCCCGCGTCCACAATGACTTTGAGCGGTCGATCAATGGTGACCATTTTTTTCATATCTTCGATATATAAATCAAAAATATCGTCGCGGCTTTCAAGTTTTCCAGTTCCTCGTTTAAACGAGTTTTCTTCGATGATTTGAATGAGAAGTTGGAGTTCGTCTCCACACACGGCATGGGCATTTTTTCGGACCAATTTGATGCCGTTGTATTCTTTGGGATTGTGACTTGCGGTGATGGCAATGCCTCCATCCAAGTCGAGCTTGCACACTGCGTAATAAAGCATGGGAGAAGTGACGAGACCAATGTCTGTGATGTTACAGCCCGTGCTCAGCAGTCCTTTAATAAAAGCTTCTTTGAGTTCCGGAGTGCTTAGGCGATTGTCTCCTCCCACGGCCAGATTTTTTCCATAGTGAGTGAGGTAATAGGTACCGGTGGCTTTGCCGATGATTTCCGCGGTTTCGGGGGTGAGGTCTACGGGTTTATCAGAGGCGGGTTTGTGTGCGATGCCTCGGATGTCGTAGGCGCGAAAGATGAGAGGATTTACAAACATGAGAAAAATTAAATTATATTATGCACGGTTTAATATAGCGCATCTCTATGAAGAAACTCTAAACATTTTTTACGTTTTTTTGTAAAAATTTTGCTACCGCAGGAGGAAGAAACGATTGCCATTTTTTATTTTTTTCGAGCGCGTTTCGGACTTGAGTGGCGGTGATGCCTTTGAGTATTTTTACGGGTATAATTTTGTATTTTTTATGTTTTTTAAAAAGTTTTTTTACGAGGGGAGAGCCGGTGTAAATGCAGTCAAAGGGAGGGACAAGATTCTCGACGTGCTTTACCCAATGGCCGGGATTGTTGATGTCGCGAATGGGGATGAGAGTGTATTTTTTACGGGGGATTTTTTCAGCGTCGAGGGTGGAGGAGATCATGCTCCAGCGTTCACTTGCAGTGAAGGGATTTTGCGAAGTTCGGCTTTCTTCCGCGCTTCCAATGCCGATGATTAAAAAATCATGGTTTTGAAGAATGGTTTTAACCACGCTCAAATGTCCGAGATGAAAGGGTTGGAATCGGCCGATGAAAAGGGCGGTGGACATATAAAAATTTATAAATTTAGGCAAGGAGGCATTTCTCGTTTGTGTGCGTTGGCCTTGATGCGTTTGATGATTTGTTCAATGAGCGCGCGGGGGTATCCGGCTTCAATCAATTCTTCGGGTTTGTTTTTGCGTTGAAGTTTTTTGAGAATTTCATCGAGGACGCGGTAGGTGGCCCCGAGTTCCCCTTCGTCGGTTTGACCGGTTTCAAGTTCGGCGGTGGGCTTTTTTTCAATGATGGCTTGGGGGATACCGAGATATTCGGCGAGAGCGTAGACTTGGGTTTTATAAAGATTTCCGATGACCTCAATGTCTGCGGCAAGATCTCCGTATTTGGTTCCATATCCCAGCAAGATTTCACTTTTATTCGAAGTGCCGAGCACAAGCGCATTGTGCGTGTTGGCGAAATTGTAGAGAAAAATTGCACGAATACGTGCTTTGGTGTTCATTTTTGCGAGGCGAGTGGGTTTCCATGGTGCAATATTGAAATCTATAAATGTTGAGTTGATGGGTTGATAATAATATTTAACTTCAAGGGTTTCGGCGAGGCGTTTGGCGTGAATGATGTTTTCTTCGGAGCTGAGGCCCAATTCAGGCAAGATAAGGCCTGTTACATTGGCGGAACCCAGCGCGTCCACCGCCAGTTTTAGGGTGACGGCGGAGTCGATCCCTCCACTCAGCCCAACCACGGCTTTGTGAAATCCGGCCTTTTTAAAATAACTGCGCAGGCCTTTGATGAGATTTTTATAGGTTTTTTCCATGTTATCTAGTTTTAAATTGATGCCTGGTACTGCGGTCGAGTTCGCGTTTTTTGATACTTTCGCGTTTGTCGAATTTTTTCTTTCCTCGGCAGAGTCCGATCACGATTTTGATGCGATGATCCTTAACAATGGCCTTGAGTGGGATCACTGTCATCCCGGCTTCCTCCGACTGGTTGATTATTTTAAGGATTTGTTTTTTTTGAAGCAAGAGTTTTAATCTGCGTTGGCCACTTTCTTCGGGTTGATTTTTGGGTTGGTATGGCGAAATCAGGACATTTTCCATCCAGGCTTCTTCGTTTCGAAAAGAAATAAATCCGCCTTTGAGTTGCATTTTTCCGGCACGAATCGATTTGGCTTCGTACCCTTTTAAAACAATGCCGGCGTCGTAGGTGTCCACGACCTCGTAGTCAAAGTAGGCTTTTTTATTTTTTGTGAGTTCTATATCCATATAACACTTTTAACAAAGCCGCTTTATGATAGCATGAATTTATGTCACGTAAGAAACTTCACCATTTTGCGGAGATGAAAAGTTTCCCGCATGTGTATGAGCAAAATTACTCATCGGGGCAACAGCGGATGACGGTGGATTTTCCCGATCATTTCAATAATGGACATCCGATCGTGTTGGAAGTGGGGTGCGGGCGAGGGGATTATACGATGGCTTTGGCGCGTGCTTTTCCCGAGAAAAATTTCGTTGGCATGGATATGAAAGGAGCGCGATTGTGGCATGGGGCCAAGCAATCGTTTGATGAAAAATTATCCAATGTCGCTTTTTTGCGAGGGCGAGTGGAGGATCTGGCTCATTATTTTAAGCCCAACGAAGTTGATGAAATTTGGGTGACGTTTCCAGACCCTCGTCCACGTAAATCCGAGTGGTGTAAACGGTTGATTTCTTCGCGCTTTTTAGCGCTTTATCAATCGATTTTAAAACCGCAAGGCGTGGTGCATTTAAAAACCGATCATCTTGGGTTTTTTGAGTACGCACTTGAAATTTTGAAGGCCGAAAATTGGAACATACAACAAGAAATTCACGATCTTTACGCGACTCATTTATCTCGGGGCGATGAAGGTTTGCTTAAAGGAATTCAAACTTTTTATGAAAAAAAATATTTGGCTGAAGGGCGTCCCATTTATTATTTAAACGCAAAAAAAGCCGAGCAATGAGCCCGGCTTTTTTAGTGTTTTGTCGTTGGGTCTTGTATTTAACCTAAACCGTTGGGGTGGGTTTCTTTTTCCCTTTCATCATCATCACGCCTCCGGCGATAACCACTAACAGAAGAATGCCTCCTCCGATATAAAGCCAGGGCGTTCCTTTGACCGTGGATTCCACGTAAGCGGTTTCCATTCCGGCCATGTCAAACAGATTGATGCTGACGGATGTTGCGTCTTCGGAAATCGTTCCCACGTCGGATTTAGTGATCGTGCCCGGCATAGTGAGGGTGTAGGTCAATGTGATTCCGGACATATCGGCGTATTGTTTTTGTTCCTGGAGTGCGGCGTCTGAAAAATCTTGGTCTTGGGACATCCCCACCGCACTGAGCTGAATGAAAAGGTTTTTAAGATCATAGCGATAAACGGTTCCGGCTGGCGTTTTGTTTGTGGTGAGAGAGGGGTCTTCGAGCAAGGAAATATCTCCAGCCATCGTGAAAACATATTCTTCCGCAACGCAAGTTGGATTGGTCCAGGTGGTCTCCGCCAAGAAAGTGTCGCACGCTTCATCAAAGCCGGTTAATAAATCAGCGTTGGAGTCGGTGGTGACGGCGGTATCGTCCGTGACTGTGATTTCATCGGTGGTTAGGGGCTCTGAGGGGGTCGTTTCGTCCGTGACCGTGGTGTCGTCAGTCACTGTGGTTTCCTCCGTTGTTGTGGAATCTTCGGAAAAGCTATCTTCCATGCTTGTCATATAGGAAACCAATTCAGAGGCATCATAAATGACCTCAATATGAGACGTTTTATCGGTATTGATGGTTTGTTGGACGTCCATTTTGATACAGCCACTCAAAAGAAGCAGCGTGATGGCGCCGACCCACAGGGGGAGAGACGATTTTTTCATATAAAAAAGTTAAGGAATGTTTGTAAAATACAAGAAAATTTTTTGAAAAGAAACCTTAAATTAAATAAAGTTCAAAAATTTAATATCATAATCGAAGTGAGGGCCCAGGGCATAAGCCCGTGGGTTACCACTAAAGAATTGGGAGAGTTTCGATTAACGTGATCGTCCTATGCTGAGTTATGGCATGGCAAGTCTCTCGTTCCAATTTAATGGTTTCCGTATAAGTTCTATATCCGAATTTTTCGATGGTGATGTCATAATATCCTTCTTCGCCTTCATACATCACATAATCCCCATCCGATTCTTCGGTCAACACAAGCTCATCTTCCGTTTGAACCGTGGCGTTGCTCACTCGATTTCCTTCTTGGTCCATGACTGTGATTTCAATACCTTTGACCACTTCCATGGTGCATATCGGAGTTTCCATCAACAATTCTTCTCCCACAATGGTTGTCGAATAGCGATCCAGGATAACGGCCAGTTGTGCGCGGTTGACATTATCCTCGGGCATAAATGATCCGTCCGGATAGCCGGTCATGATCCCGTTGAATTGCATCCTTGCTACGGAATCCGAAAACCAGTCCGCAAAATCGGCTTCATCCGTAAAACCGGAAGAAGCAAAAGCCGTAAGGCTAAAGCAGGTGATAGCTCCTGCCAAAAAATAAATTATTTTTTTCATAAATAAAAAAGATTAAAGAATAAAATAATTTTGGAATATAAAGGCCCGGTTTTTAATAGCTTTCCACAAAGGTTAAGGCGAATCCTTTTTTGTCGCATCTGCCGGTTCGGCCAATGCGATGGATGTAGTCGTCGTAGGTTTGAGGGATTGTGTAGTTGATGACGTGCGTTACGTTGTTGATGTCCAGGCCTCGTGCCGCCACATCGGTGGCCACCAGGATTTGTACGTGATTTTCTTTGAATTTCCAAAGCGCTCGTTCCCGTTCTCGTTGGCGTTTGTCCCCATGAATGGAGTCGGCCTTGAATCCGTCTCGAGTCAAATCTTCAGTCAATCGTTCCACGTCTCGTTTGGTTTCTGAGAAAATGAGGACTTTTTTGAGATCATCGGTGCCGAGTAAGTCTTTTAATTTGTCGAATTTGGCGTATTTATTTACACGTATAACGTCTTGGTCGATGTTTCCGGCCGCTTCTCCGTTGGAGACTTTAATCGTTATCGGATCGACGAGAAATTGTTGAGCTAAGGCTTTGATTTTTGGAGGCATAGTGGCCGAGAAAAACAAAGATTGTCTTTGCTTGGGCATTTCTGCGAGCATGCGTTTGATTTCTTCCACAAAACCCATGTCCAACATGCGGTCGATTTCGTCGAGAATGATATTTTGGAATACGGAAAAATGAATCAGGCCTCGTTTTTTAAGATCATTGAGTCGACCGGGGGTTCCGATGACAAAATGAGGACGACGTCTTAATTGTTTTATTTGAAGATGAATCGGAGAGCCTCCCACGCAAATGGCGGAATAAAGATTGAGAGAACCTGTGAATTTTTGAAATTCATCATCGATTTGAATGGCGAGCTCTCGGGTGGGAGCGATGATTAATACTTTTTGATCTCTGTCTCGGAAACATTTATGGATCATGGGGAGTAAAAAGGCGGCTGTTTTTCCGGTCCCGGTGTTGGCGAGTCCGATGAGATCCCGGCCCTGCATGGTGTGTTCAATGGATTGGTCTTGAATCGGTGTTGGAGTGAGATATTCTCGAGTTTCCAAGTTTTTTTGTAATTGAGGGCAAAATCCAAAATCGGCGAATGTATGTTCAATGATGGGCGGGGTTGCTATTTTGAAGGGGGATGATTTTTTTATAAATCGAGAAACATCAATGTGTTCGCCTCGCATTTTTTTCCCTGCGGATTTGTTCCTTGGACGAAAAAAGGAGCCTCGACTGTTTGAGGATTTATTATTGAAACGACGATGATTGTTGAATGGGGGCATTTTAAAATAAACTTAAGGGGTGAAAAGGGGGCGCCCCAAAAGTCTTTTAGTTTTCGTGACGCAGCGTGTCGGCAAAGTTTCTTAGAAGCATGACCGAGAGCGCAATATAACTACTTTTTTAATGGAAGTCAAGTGGGTTGGGTGGTTTTTATTTTGCCGTGTCTCGGGCTTCATTTTTAGCCTCTTCTTTTACGGTCGGAGCGGTTTTTTCTTCTTGATTGTGATAATGATATTCGCCTTGTTCCAACCCCCATTTTGCACAATTTGTTTTGCAAGTATGTCCCCCCTTACTGTCGGTTCTTCCCGGATGAGCGGAAACGGTTGGGATGAACATTAAAAGCGTGAAAAATATAAATATTTTTTTCATTTTCAATTGATGGTTAAGCCGATCACAATACTAAAACCAATAATTACGGCTGCGATCGTTATCGCCACTCCAATGTTGCCTTTTTTAACTTCCTCCCATTCATCAATGGGGGTAAGGATGGAATATAATTTAAGGCCAAGCCCAAGGGCGAGAGCCATAGAGATCGCTCCTGATAATGATGACGTGCAAAAGGAAGGACAACCAGTAGTACAACAAGGGACACTCGAAAAGCTAGAAGCTGGGCTTGCGAATCCAGGCGTAACTAAACTTGAAGATTTAGGAGAGGATGGAATGGCTTTAATAAAAGACATGATAGAAGTACTACGTGCTCGGCAAGCTATCAATGCGCAAGCTGATGAAAATTCAGATGGGATTCCTACACCTAAGGAAGTGCCTGTAGAAGCACCGAACCCCGCAGAAAACTCAGAACAACTTGATGAACGCTTAACCGCCTGTCTTGAGCAACTTCGTAAAGACTTTGATCGAGGGATTGTTAAGATCGACGACGAAGCAACTCTAGAAGATTACACAAAGGCACTCAAAGCTGATAAAACGGCTGGGCAAAAGTGGGAGACCCTTGAGGCAAGACTACGTGCTAATGGAGCTGACCTTCTTAAAAAAGCAGCAGCTATGCCAGAAGGGGCTTGTTTCATTGGTGTGCATGCAGACGGGACTCTAGCAATCAGACAGCGAAGCCGAGAAATCGTGAACGTTGTGATTACGAAGGAAGGACAATCTGTCCTTTTACCTCACGCAGAAGTCGAGCAATATGTTTCAGCACAAGAAGGTAGACAGTATGCGAAAGCTGTTGAAATCGTTCGGGGTGTAGAAGCAAATGGTTACTGTGTACCAGCAGATTCACCCAATTATGAGAAAAAAGGACTTGTTGCCGCTTCGGATGTGGTGATGGGTGGCAATTATGTTGAAAGTCCTGTTACAAGAAACCCTCAAGATAGAGAATGGCGCAGTTCTATGCTTAAATGTCCAGATAATACACCTGATAGCGCGTTTGTGCGTGTCGTGGATTTCGATCCTAATGCTCAGGAGGCGAGCGTCACTAGTGACTATGCTCGCAATCGGGTTGATCGTCGTGGCGCGGTGCTCTGGCTAAGGGGCTAAATTTGATCTTTGAGCTTTATTTTTCCTTAAACTTTACCTTTCAAAAGACCGCCGTCAGGCGGTCTTTTCTTTTGCCCTAAAACAGGTACAATCGTAGGTGGACGGTGAATAGCCACTTGCTTCGGAGCAAGCTACCGTGACGTGCTCTTTCAAAAACAGGCTTTGCATGAAAAAAGAAGTCTCGAAAGAGTATTAAAAAAGTAGTAGCCCCTTAGGTTTGAGTGAAGCTTAGCCCTTCCTTGGGCTGAAAAATAGAGATGTGGTTGCGACTGCATCTTCAAAATGGATGGGCTTCATCAACAAGAGTGCAACGCGAATGTGCGTGTCGTGAATTTCAATCCTAATAATCAGAAGACGAACGTCAATAATGACAATGCTAACAATCGGAATGATAATCGTGGCGCGGTGCTCTGGATAAGGGTCTACTGGCTTTGTGAGGACTTGAGCCATCCTCCAAGCATTCTACCGATTTCTTGGGTTTGTGCTTGCAGTTGGAATACACAAGTTTCATTCACCAGCTTTTTTTCAAGCAGAAGGCGTATTTTTAGGGTTAGCACCTCCAAAGTGCCGCTCGCTTTCAAAAGCATGGCAGCCTTCATAGGTTTAGGAGCATTTTTAGTCATTATAAGCTGCTCAAGCAACGTGAGAATGCTCTCTTCAATGCTTGTGCCAAGGCTCAAGCGCCACCGTTTCATCAGGTGGTCGTTCACGTCTGTAAACTGCTTGTATAGCTCATAACTTTTATTGATGATGGGAAGTGAACTCATAGATTTGGGGTTAGGAAGTATATGGAATGCTTGGTTTGAATTTCGCAAAGGGAAGCGCATGAGCGAAGAGATGCACGAATTTCAGTATTATCTGGAGGTACGCTTGTTTGAACTTTATCAAGACCTGAACAACGGAATCTATAAACATGGTCCGTACAGGTCTTTTGTGGTCTGCGACAATAAACGGCGCGAGATTTCGGTATCCTCGGTGAGAGATCGAGTGGTTCATCGCCTCCTTTATAACTACCTTATCCCTATTTGGGACAAGACCTTCATTTACGATGCTTGGTCTTGTAGGAGGGGCAAAGGGCTGCTTGCTGCCATTCAGCGAACCCAACAGTTTCTCAAAGCCTATCCTCGTGCTTATGTTTGGCGAGCCGACGTGCAGAAGTTTTTCGACAATGTAGACCAGAAAGTATTGTTTGAACTCCTCAAGAGGCGTGTAAAAGACCGCAAAGCCATGCTCCTCATCCGTGAAATTCTCAAAAGTTACCAATCTTCCTGTGTAGGCGTGGGTATGCCAATCGGCAACCTCACCAGCCAAATTTTCTCCAACATTTACCTCAACGAACTGGACCGCTTTGTAAAGCATACGCTTCAACCCAAGGCATACCTTCGTTACGGCGATGATTTTCTTTTGTTTGAAATGGATTTGGGAAAATTAGAGGATATGAAGAAAGCCACTACAACCTTTTTAGCCGCCGAATTGAAGCTCACTCTTCACTCGAGAAACAACGTTTTGGTGAAAGCAAGTCAGGGTCTTAAATTTCTTGGTGTAGAGTTGTGGTCTTCGGGCAGAAGGCTCTCCAAAAGGAATAAAGTTCGCATTGTAGATCGTTTGAACCTGAAAAACGTCCCCAGTTACCACGGAGTGATTGCCAAACATGGCGGTCCAAAGCTGCAAAAGTGGCTTGATTGGCAGGTGCATGAACTGTTGGGTTAAGCAAAAATTTCGTTCATCTCATTTTCAAGGTTGGCTTCTTCCACGAATTTGAAGAAAGTCTTTTTTGGTTCAATGGGAAACGCCTCGTGGCTGGACCAGCTCTTCTGTACTACCCTTTGATAAAGTTCCGTCAGCTCACGCTTATACTCCGTGTCGGTGTTTCCTAAAAGATGCCCTCCCTTAGTTTCAATCAAGAAGATTTTGTCGAAACTGTTCTGGCTATTTTCTTGCAGGGTTAGGATGAAATCGGGGTAGAAACGGTTCTTTCGCCACGCCACCAAAAAGAAGTCCTTTTTGGCTTTGTTTCTGTACCACCAGTAGGTGTCTTTGCCGTCCTCCATACGCCAAACCGCCTTGTCTTCAAGTTCATTCAAGCCGTCGTCAATCACGGGTTCAAAAAGGCTTTTCTTCACGGTCATGCTACGTCTAGCCTCTTTTTCAAAGTAATACTCGGGGGTGAGAACCTTCTTGAAGTTAAATTTTGGTATGAAGCGAATTTCGTCACTTTTCATGCGGTCCATAAACACCTTGCGAGCCAGTCGGTCTACTTCTCCTACGCTCTGCCCAGCTCCTCCTAAAATCTTCCGTAGTTCATCCAGCAAAAATACCTGATTATTTTCTATATCTTCAAGCGAGAACTTGTTTCGGAGCAAGGTCAAAGCCCTGTCTACCAGTTCATGCGCCTTCCAAGGGTTCGGGACGTACTCAAGAATGTTCTGCACCCAGAAGCTCTTCCGCAAGGTGGACCGCATAGAGACTCGCTTCCTCATTTCAACGATTTCAAGAAACTCTTCGGTATCTTCCGCAATTTCACGGCTGAATCCGATTGCTACCGTTTTCTCAAGTCCTTTGCCTTCCTTGTTGAGGTGGATGCTCTCAAGGGGCGAAAGGTCCACATCTTCAAAATCGAGATGAGGAGTGATGTCCAAAGTGGGGTCAACAATACGATTGCCATCGTCAGAAGTGGGGTCTTGCACCACAAACGCAGGCAAACAAAACTCGACGAGAGTGGGTTCATACTGCTTCCGTACTACTTGTTCTTTTCGTTCTCCTAAATCGGGGTCGGTCTTCTTGCTCGTGCTTGCAATACGAGCCGTCAGGTCTCCCATGCCGTCGTATTCAAAACCGCCTCGTATGGCTTTCACCAAGTCCTTGGAAGAATCTCTCAAACAAAAAACATAACTTTCATCCAGCTCTTTCATCTTGGTTTTTCGGGCGTATGGCTGGCGTAAAACGCGCCCCACAAGCTGTGTGAGCGCACGTTTGGAGCTGGACCCGCCAAGCACCACAAGGGAGTATGCAAAGGGGCAGTCCCAGCCTTCTTGTAAAGCCTGTTTAGTGATGATGAAACGCACTGGAGATTTGGAAGAGAGCAGGTCTTCGTTTTCCAACTCATTGAGGGAGCTGCTCTTCACTCGAATTTCGTCAGGCTGAATTTGCCCAGTAGAAATCAGGTGATCTCTCACATCTTCGGCGTGAATTTTGCCCTCCTTCCGTTGGTCTTTCCCTGTTGCTTCCACCTGAATCAAACTGATGGGGCGGATGTAAATTCCTGTTTCTTTTTGGTAGGTGGAAGCCTTTTTTTGTAGCATGTCGAGGTGCTCGGCTGCATAGTTTAGAAGGTTCTTCCATTCCACCGTGTCCTTTTCAATTAGATTGAGATCCAGTTTAATCATGTCTTCCTGCTCAAGCTCACGCCCCGCCACGGAAAACAGTACATTGGCTTCTTCGGTTGGTGTGGCGGTCAACTCGCATACAAGTGACGGATTACATTCCTTGATGGCTTCACCCGCAATCTCCGTTTTTGCCTTGTGTCCTTCATCCAAAATGATGAGTGGTTCAAGAATTTTGACCACGTTCCCAAAGGAAGTTTTCACTTTGCCACCGAGCAGGCTGTTAAAGTTATTTTCAAGGTCTAAGTTGGGGAAGGCTTCGTAGAGTTCTCTCTGCCTTTCTTGATTCGTTTCAAGAGGAAAGAACTCCTCAAACTTGCCATTGTCTTGAAAGAACTTGAGCTCACCCTTTTTCATCGAGTCCCTCGAAAAAGATTGCAGCATCATCACAAGGACCACCAAGTTTTCTTTCACGTCATTCGGCGAAAAACGATCTGTTTTCGTCACGATCTTTACCCGATGTCCAGAAATGGAATCCAGTCGCTCTCGGTAAGGGTGAGAGCGGTCCTTCAAGGCATTCAAAGTTTGGCTGTAAATCTGCTCGCTTGGCACAACCCAAAGCACAAAGCCCGTTTTTTGTTTTCTAAGCTGCTCCAAATACAGTTCTATGGCATAGGTTGCCATGAGCGTCTTCCCGCCCCCTGTGGGGATTTTAAGGCAGAAATTAGGACAATGTTTGTCATGCCCCGTCTTTTTGTTTTGGTAGGAACTGTTTTCTGTGCCTTGAGGGAACAAATTCAGCCATGCTTTTTCCGCCCAGTTGTAGTCGACACCCAGCTCTTTGACTACATCCTCGGGGAGGCTTTGCATTTTTTCCTGATGGAATGAGAGCTGTTTGAAATACAGCTCCATCCTAGTCTTGGCGTTGATCTGGTATTCCTTGAGAAGAAGCATTTTTATTCAGCCATTCGATAAATTTCAAAAGGGAGTTGAGCAAAACGGATGCCGTATTCTTTGAGGTGGTACTCTTCCATGAAACAGGCGGGAGCAAAAATGAGCTTCTGTTTGTTCGGGAAGCGTTTTTGAGATTTTATGGCAAAGTCCAAATTAAGAGCCAGCTCCTTAAGCTTTTTTTTGTCGGGAGCGTAGAGCATGTATACCTCAAAGGTGCTAGATGAACCGATGTAGTACTCATCCTGCTTCATTTTGGACTCCTTCCAATTTTCTCCTGTGGCGGTGAATAAAGCATAGCGTGCCAGCTCTTCATAGCTGGGTAAGTCTGTGCCTTCAAGAATCTTGTCCACCTCAAGTTCTTTGCCGAGTTTGTAGTATGAAAACGAACCGCCAAGACCTTTTTGAAGAGCTTCATCTTTTGCATCTGGCACGCCCTTGATGACTCTACGAATCCGCTCCCCCGTAATTTTATCCGCATAGTCTTCACACTCCACCAAAATGAATTTACGATTCCCGCCGTCTTCCTTATTCAAAGCAAGGACCGCGTGAGCGGTAGTTCCTGAACCTGCAAATGAATCGAGAATTATAGTGTCCTCCTTATTGTCATTGTTTGGATTTTCAATAATTGAGAGCAGAAAGGCTATCAATTCAACTGGTTTGGAAAAATTAAAGTTTAGCCCCAAATCAGTTAAAACCTTTGTTCCTTTGGCATTGATTTTATTGAGAACTATATCGGATGGTCTGCGCCCCTTCTCTTTCATTGCGTTAAGAAAGAGTTTTGTGTAAACATTCCACTTCGTTGGCTTGTCATTTTTATCAATCAATTTGCTGGGCTTTTCCTCAATAATGATTGAGTTCTCAGCAAAAAGCCTCTCGAAACTTTCTTTATTACACCTGAAAGACTTTCGTTCTGGAGTTGTGATTTTTGAACCATCGGGACAGGTTATTTCATACCGACAATTTTTGTAGTAATCGAGTGTCGGTTCATATAGTGCCACTTTTTTGTATTTGCCACGTCCATCGTCGTCATCGTATTTGAAAGAATTGATGTACTCTTCATCAAGAGGCATGAAAAACTCGGGAACCGACTCAATGTTTTTGGCATAACAAAGGACATAATCTACTGCTGGAGCAAAATGTGTGCCTCGATTCGCCCCTTTCTTCATTTCTCGTGGGACTATGGCAATAAAATTCTCTTCACCAAAAATTTCGTCCATCATCATGCGCAGATGGTGGATTTCATTACTGTCTATGCTAACGAAAATCACTCCGTCAGGTTTCAGAAATTCCCTAAGGAGGGTGAGTCGTGGGTACATCATGCAACACCATTTGTCATGCCGCGTTAGGTCGTCCTTAGCCACAACTTTACCCAGCCACTCTTGGATCATTGGTGAAGCTACATTGTCGTTGTACACCCAATTTTCTTTTCCCGTGTTGTAAGGCGGGTCGATGTAGATGCACTTCACTTTGCCAGCATGAGTGGGAAGGAGTGCTTTGAGAACCTTCAAGTTATCACCTTGAACGAGTAAGTTGTCGCTTAGGCTAGGCTTTTTGATTGTGCCTTTGTCCTCCATGGGGGTTAGCTTATGGAATTTCACCGAATGGTGATAATTTTGAAGGAATGCTTTCCCTTTAAAGTGAAAACTTGGCATAGGCGATTATTTACAAGGCTACTTTTGGGAGGAACTGTACACCATCAATCGTTGGTTCTCAATAGAAGGTGTTGCGAGGAAAATAATTTTGTGGAAAAAGACATCGCACATCAGTTTGGAGAATATATGCGAAATCTCCGCATCAATCGAAACCTCACTCAAGAAGAGTTGGCTGGACGGTCGGAGATCAGCTTGAAATATATTCAAAGAATCGAAGGCAAAAAGCCTCCGAATTTGAGCCTCGGAAAACTTCAAGGACTTGCAAAAGGCTTTGGGGTGCCTCTTTGGGAATTGTTAAAATTTAAGTAACCTTAGTGGCTTTTAAGCAGTTTCAAGAGGTCTTCCCGCATGAATCGTCTATCTCTCCGTACCCCAAATCTAAAACACGTAATCACGCCCTGTCTCTCCCATTTTCTTAGTGTATTCGGATGGCAATTCAAGAGTTCAGAGGCTTGTTTTAAAGTAAGAATTTCTGGCAAGTTTTCAGATTGCATGGATTGATTTTTATCTATCCATAAGTTAACATAAGTATACAATTTCTTCAAATTTTTATGTCCACGTCCAGTTTTGACCCCATCAGTTTTCTCATGAAAATTAGCCCACCCATGCTGATTGAATATGCTAAGCGTCATGACATCACCTTGGAGCTGAAAAATGACTGGGAAAATTGGGAACAGTATGCGATCCATGCCCTAAGTTTGATCGAGAAGGAGGATGATAAGAAACAAGGTGTTTTTTTGATGGACATTGATGACATTGACTCAATGAGTACAATAGAAGCTTGTGCATACTTGTGTAACAGGTTAAGAGAAAAGGGAACTCCTTTGAGCCAAGAGACTGTCGATGAGTTCAAATTTATGAATCAGGAAGCCATGTACTTCTATCTCTACCACAAAGACTTATTTTATGAGACATTTGACTCGTATAGTCTGGATATGAAACAAGGTTGGAGGGGGAGAAAAACGGTTCCCGTCCCACTGAATCAGTTCGTTGGAAACATTGAGGATTTCAAAAAAGCCTTGAAAGAACTTTACAGCCAAGAATATAAGGGGAAAAAAATCAAAATTCGATATAACGATAAAGGGGATCGAGTAATTTTTACCGCCCATGTTCAGGATGTATTTACAACTGATATAGAATTTGAAGAAAAAAATGAAAACCTCAATAATAAAAAACCGCGCAAACCAGTTTTTCCATTAAATTTCCTTTACAGACCCATGGAAGGGGTTTTGGAAGTAAAGGCGCAGGGGGGAAAATCGAGAGTGAAAGAGTTACAAAATATTTTCATCGAGCACTTTTTGAAAAAAGACCCCAAGGACTTTGCAAAAACACCTCGTTTTGATTTTGATAAGGTCCAAAATTTGAGCACACTTACGTTTCCCCTCACAGCGCAAGATAAAGTAGAGGGCGTGACGTTGAACGGCTTGAAGTTTACTCACAAGGAGGATTATACACGTCTTTCAATAGATATTATTCCAGAAGACGGGAGAACTGGAGTAGAGCCGATGCTTGAAGCTTTACGAAAAAGGGATGTTGACTTGAATGAGTTCGAAATCACACAATTCAAAATTAAGGTTATTTTTAAGAGGGCTGAAGAAGGCAGACAGAGAAGGGTTACTACCACTATTACTCACCCCGACGGATGTAACTTGAAGCAACGAGAAGTTGATGTGGTTGTCTATCAGTTGCTCAAAAAATGGGGGCTTATTTTCTACTGATGCAAAAATCCTTTTCTCTGTTTTTACGCCAACTACATCTATGTCGGAAATTCTTCAAAGAATCAGATATACTTAAGTCACTCATTCAAGATGATTTTGAGGAGTTGAAGAATTTGGGCTTACTAAAACGTGGCGGAGATTTAACTCACGTTATTTGTAGAAGCTGTGATGATCCACATCCCATACCCGTAAAATGCGATGGCGAAAAGCCTTATGCCTTTTGTGTTAGTGATTCTACCCGTAATTATTTAGAGTCACATGAGATTAGAACATGGATTTTTGATGCACAAACCTTTCTTCAACAAATGGCTTTCAAACTTGGGATGACGGATCAAGTGGAGGTTTTAGGGGTAGAGGGAATGTGGCAAGTGGGAACATTCACTCGGGATGACACACATCACATGTGTTATTTTTTCTGCGGGAAGGATTTCGGAAAGGTTGTTGAGTTCATCGAAAAACAACCAGCGAATTTCCGACGTTACGTAATTGTGACCTGCAAACAAGAGTCAGCCAAAGAAGTTGAGCAAGAGTTGCTGCTTATTGAAGCCAAACATTTGGCGGATTTGAAATCAGGAGCTATGCAGTTCAATAAAAAGGTATTTGAAAACCAACTCACAAGCGGATTCCGAAATGTTTATTTTGATGAGAAAAATGGTGATCTTTTTGTGAATGGGAGATATATTACAAATGTCACCCTTTCAACTCCAGAGTTTCATTTCACTCAAGCTCTTTGGGGTAATTTCAATTTGCCACAGTCGCATCATAGTTTGGTAAGTCATATGTACAAAAAAACGAGGCAAGAGTATGCTGATAGTGAAAGTAAGATTTGCCACAAGATGAAAAGGAACATCAAGAAGGAGGCAGAAAAACCCGAAATAATCGATCAAATCCTGAAATCTACGAAGAACGAACGAGGAGAAAATAGTTACATCATGCGAAATCCAACCTAGGCTCAAGACTTTTTTGAGACTTTTAATATAATTTCAAGACCGACTTCGGGTTCATGTTTAAGTAAGCTTTCACTGTAAGCTTACTTTTTCGTCGTGCCCAAAAGTACACGACGAACTCAATACGTATTGGGAACCCTCAAATTCCTAACCAATCAAACTATGTCAGCACCAAATTACAGTCTGCCATTCGTAACGTATGATCGAGCACTTGCGAGCGCATTGATCGTCAAAGGATTCAGGCTTCAAAGTTGTACCCATGCCAACGCCAAAAAGGTTTACTTCACATTTCATGGGTCAAAGCAGTTGCGAGAGGCGGTCGAACTTTACTGGGAAGACAAGCTTTTCCTTAACGCAAGGTCACTTCTGAACGTGTACCAAGAGTGCTTGCCACAATCACCCAACCAAGTGTGAGATGAAAATCGAACCACAAGATTTGGAGAGGTTTAGGCAGCTATGGAAAGACAGCTTCCACGCTGAAATCAGCCAAGAAGAAGCTCAAGGCAAAGCCATCCTTCTTCTGGAAATGATGAAGCTCGTTTACCGTCCCCTGCCTAAGCCCTCCATAAGGCAATTATCAATACTAGATTTTAATCCGAACAAGCCATGAAATACAATCTGTCAAAAATTCGAGCGAAAACGGCGTATAGCACGAAGGAGGTAAGCATTTTACTGGAGGTTAACAGGAAAACCGTCCTCCGATGGATTCAGGAAGGACTGCCATTACTGGACTTTCATCAAAAGCTACGCCTTATTATGGGGTACGACCTCAAAGCCTTCATACAATCGCAGCGCGATGCGGTACAGGTAAAGCTTCAACTCAATGAGTTTTATTGCTTCTCGTGTAGGAAAGCCGTCATCGCACGACGGGGCAGTGAAAAGGTTGAAAAAACTGGTAAAAAAATCGGCAAAGCGGATAGGGAGCAAAAAATGCTTTGTGGAATATGTAAAGAGTGTGGAGGCAATATAGCCCGTTTCCTCTAGGGGGAACTCAAAGGGATTAAGTGATTCCTTTCAGTCTCGTCTAAATGTCCTAATTCAGCACTTTAGCCAATAAAAACTTTTCACCATGAAAAAATCGTTCCAAAACGAGGTCATGAAGAAACAATTCTTCATCTACCTAAAAGAAGTCAAAGGCTTCTCCAAAGATTCCATAGATGCTCATGAACGAGCAGTGCTCCTTTGGCAGGAGTCCCTTGAGAACAAGGATTTCTCGGGATTCGGAAAGCAGCAAGTCACAAGTTTTAAGGATTGGCTCGCCAGTCGAACCAACCGTGATGGAGAGCCCCTCTCACTCGTGTACCGCTACCATGTGCTGCGCCGCCTTCGACTTTTCTTTGAGTGGCTTTCTATGCAGCCGCATTACAAGTCCAAAGTCAATTCTACTGTTGTGGAGTATCTGTGTCTCTCGAAGAAGGAAACCCGTATGGCAATTCAACCCAACAAGCGAACCATTCCTCCTATTGAAGATGTTATCAAAGTGATTGAGGCGATAGATGTTCAAACGGAGGTGGACCAGCGAGACCGAGCCTTGATTTGTTTCACTCTTCTTACGGGTGCACGCATTTCTGCTGTTTATAGTCTACCCATGAAAGCCTTCGACGAAAAGACTCTAACAGTAGATCAAGACCCACGCTTTGGGGTGAAGACCAAGTTTTCAAAACGCATTGTAACAACCTTCTTCCCCATCGAGTACGAACAGGCGGTTCAATACTTTTTGAGCTGGTACACATATTTGAAGGGCAAAAAAGGCTTCAAGCCCGATGACCCCATTTTTCCTCAAGCAGTGGTAGAGAATGGGGAGGAAAACATTTCCTACTACAACACAGGGGAGGTTGGACCCATCTTTTGGAATAGTTCCAACTCGGTTCGCAAAATTTTCCAGAAACGATTCCTCGACGCTGAAATTCCCTATTATCATCCGCACACTTTCAGGCACTTGGTGGTCAAAGAGTTCGCCAAGACTCGACTCACCGAAGAAGAGAAGAAAGCCATCAGCCAAAACCTCGGGCATGAGAACACGGGGACTACGTTCGGCTCCTACGGCTACGGGCATATTGAAGAGGAACGCCAGATCGATATCGTGAAGAATATCAAGGTGGGCGAGAGAGAGGTGGAAGGGAAGTTTTCACTTACCCAGTCGGACATCAAAGCCCTCGCAAAGGCACTCAAGGCGGAAGAGTAGTTTCTCTACACTTTCTCGAACGAAAGTCGTATAATACAAGCAATCGTCCAATTCGTGCACAAAGTTGTGTTTGTTTTGCCCCCAATCATGGGTGGTTCTGCCAAGACTAACAGCTTTGTGCCGTTGGATTGGACGATTCAGGACCACCCTATTTGGGTGTTTACCCCCAAGCAAACATGCAAGAAGAAAATCCAAACTACCGATACTTCCTCTATGCTCGGAAGTCGCAGGAGTCAGAAGAAAGGCAAGCCCTTTCCATTGATTCCCAGAAGGAAAAGGCATCAAGCCTCTTCCCTCACCTCAAGATTGTTGAGCTACTGGAGGAGAGCAAAAGTGCTTTCAAACCCTACGAGCGCACGGTTTTCTACCAGATGATCGAGCGCATCAAAGCGGGTGAAGCGGACGGCATCATTGCATGGCATCCCGACAGACTTTCCCGTAATGAAATCGACGCTGCCACCATCACCTACATGGTCCGTACGGGTGGCATCAAAGACTTGAAATTTGGCTCGTACAGCTACGACAACTCACCCGAGGGAATCATGATGCTTCAGATGGCACTCTCTCAATCCCAGTATTTCTCGGCAAAATTGAGCAAAGACGTGAAGCGAGGGCTAAGAGATAAGCTACAGATGGGTATTCGTCCGAACCGAGCCGCACAAGGCTGGCTGAACGACTACATCAGCCCCAAGGGCATGAAGACGATTAGCGTAGATAAAAAGCGTTTCCCTGTACTCCGTAAGTGCTGGGATTTGATGCTAACAGGAAGCTATACGCCTCCTCAAATTTTAGAAAAGCTCAACGACGAATGGGGCTACCGAACACCGCAAACCAAAAAGATGGGCGGTAAGCCTCAAAGCAGAAGTGGCATTTATAAAATGTTCTCCAACCGATTTTACTCTGGCTTAATAAAACATCAGGATGGCAGTTGGGAGAAAGGCACTCACACCCCGATGGTCACGCTGGAAGAGTACGACAGAGTACAACGGCTACTCGGCAAGAAAGGCAATCCACGAGCCAAAGAGTACGACTTCTGCTTCAAGCCCCTGCTTGTGTGCGGAGAGTGTGAGGGAACAGTTACGGCTGAACTCAAGAAGAAAGCCATTAAAAGCACTGGCGATATCAAGGAGTACACTTTCTACCATTGCACTCACAGCAAGAAGGATGTGAACTGCAAGCAACGGTCCATTGAAGAGGAAGAACTCAAAAAAGCTATGAAAGCGGAAATGGCGAGTTATACAATTCTCCCGCAGTTTAAGGATTGGGCGATTGAAATGTTGAACAAGTACAACGACAGCGAAATCCAGCAGCGCAGCAAGATTCACGAGATGCAATCCAGCGCCGTGCTCAAAACCCAGAATGAAATCGACGCTCTTACCCAGATGCGCTTCCGCAACTTAATCGATGACGAGGAATACTTACGACAAAAAACACAACTCCAAGCCAAACTCGCCAAGTTCAAGGAAGAGTTGGGAGATACAGAACATCGAGCCGAGAACTGGCTGGAACTTACGGAAAAGACTTTTGAGTTTATCAGCTATGCTGCCGAGAACTTCCAGCTTGAAGACTTTGAAGGGCGTAGAACCATACTGAATGGTTTCGGTTCAATCTTCACAATCCGCGACAGGAAGCTAAAAATGCAGCCTCACGAGTGGCTTGTACCTATTGGAGACCACTACAAAGAGCTTGAAAAGGAATACCTTTGCTTAGAACCAGCAGAAAGGGCATGCCAAAGCGGCGAAAGTGCTGCTTTGGATTCCATTCGTCTACGCTGGCGGAGAGGGAGGGATTCGAACCCTCGATCCCGCTAGGCGGGATACCGCTTTTCGAGAGCGGCGCCTTCAGCCACTCGGCCACCTCTCCATAATCGGAAGGGGACACCGATGGTTTCCCCTTCCGTGATCCCTTTCCAGGCTGATGTTCGGCTTCAAAAAGTCTCGCTTAACTTCGTCGCAAGCCGATTCAGGGCCCACGAGACCCGAATCGTTTGCGCCTCTGTGCGCTCGACTTTTCTCGCCTCACCTTTTAATTCTTTAAAAGAACCTTAATCAACGTCACGGATTCTATCGGATTTCATCAGAAACGCACAACCGGAATGTTTGACACGCTGTGTTAAACTATGTAAAGAATATATTATTCAAGATATAAGGATGGCTATGAGATACCTCTCCTGGAAATGTGTGTTTTGGATTTCGGTTGTTGCTTTTACGGCGGGCGGGATTTTGGTGGTTTTTGATTATTATGACAATGGGTCGCAAGATTCAACGTATTCTTCGAACCAAACCGTTGGAGGAGGGAATTTTGCTTTTCAGTCCGTGCCTTACGATTTTTCCGATTATTCGACGGTGTCTTCAACCGTTGATGGATGGATGACTTTTTCCGATTATTATTGGGGATTCACGTTGGATTATCCCGAAGATTGGGTTATTGAGCCTTCCATGTCCGGGACTTTTTTTACAAGTCCTTATGAAAATTCCAAAGACGTTTTATTGGAAAATGCCAGTATTGCCATTGAAGATCTTTCCTCATATCCTGACATCACTTTGCAGGAGTACGCTGTGGGTTCTTTAAATTATTTAAACGGGGATTCGGCGTATTCGTTTGTTGAGCAAGGGGAAAGTTTTTTTGGCGAATATGCGGGGTGGTTTTTATTGGGAACGTATAATGTGAATGAGAAAGAAGCCGGAGTACGCAGTCTTTTTATTCTGCGGGAAAATAGAGCTTATATTTTTACTTACATGTATGAACTTCCGGAAAAGGAATCTTACCAATTATTGATGGAATCCATGGTTGAGAGTTTTATTTTAATCCCCGGGAGGGCGCAAGAAGAAAAGGTTCAAGATAAGTTCACTCCGGGAGATTATGGTTTTACCAGTTTGTTCCACTTGAAACATTTTTAAAACCTTCTAGACTGAAGCCACTTAGTTTTTAATTTTTTTTTATGTCCGATAAAATTTTGCCGTCCAACCTTACTTCCGGAGGAGATGCTAAACGCAATATTTTAATGGGGGTGGCGGTGGTTGTTATTGTGGGCGGAGTGCTTGTTTCTTTTTTTATGAAACAAAACACAAAAGATAAAGATTTGATTTTAAATGAGGGCGCGGTGGATCAGGGCGTTTCTTCTACAACCTCTTATGAAGGGGAGGATTCGGTTACTCCCGGGTATCAGATTTTTGTGGGCGATGATTTGGGTTTCCAAATGGATTATCCGTCCGATTGGACCGTGGATACGAGTTCGTCTTATGTGAATGTTTCTTTTATGAGCCCGATTTCCGAGGAAGATGTTTTTGCGGAAAATGTAAATTTTACCACTGAAGATTTGACTTCTTACCCGGGTACAACTTTAGAGGATTATGCTGCCGCCGCATTGGGACAAATCGCTACGGCTATGCCGGAATACGTTTTGGTCGAGCAGGGGAATCGAACATTGGGAGAGTATGAGGCCGGTTATTTCTTGGGGGATTATCCTCTCGCCGGATACGATGTGGAAGTGTTGTCCGTGTTTGCCATTGTGGATGAAATGGCTTACATCATTACTTATACCGGTGAAGTTGGAACACACGATCAATACACAGGGGTTGTTGATACCATGTTGGCTTCATTTAAACTTTTATAAGTTTAAATGGGTAAGGTTTTATGAGGATTTTAAAAGCGCTGGATGAAATTTTTCCCCGGCGCTTTTTTGTCTCGTGCTTAAAATCTTAAGTTTTGAAAATAAATGAAATCATAGTGCCCACAAAATGAGTTAAAATCATAACAAGAATCACGATTGCCACGTGGCCTTGAATGACTTTAAACGGTTTGATTTTTTGTTCTTTTGCCATGAGAAGACTGATGAGAATAATGAGCAAAAGTCCCCACAATACGCTGATGATGAGGGCCGGTGCGGTATCGAAAAGAATGAAAGGGACGATGAAAGAACTTGTGAAAAAAAGTTTCCCAAACAGAGTTGCGAAGGTGGCTTCCCAGACTTCTTTGCATGTTTTTTGGCCCGAGGCTTCTTCTGAAATGTGAATACCCATAGCATCGGACATGGAGTCTGCGATGGCGATGGTGAGCAATCCTGCCACGATGATGGATTTGGATTCGGTGCTGGATTCTAATCCAATGATGAGACCGAGAGTGGTGATGACTCCGGAAGTGAGACCAAAACTGAGGCCTTTTTTGAGGGAATCTTTCATGGCTTTTGCGTTAGGTTTTTAGTGAAGAGGGAGTGGGAAGCGGTTCGGCGTGGACCACCACGCGTTCAATGTTTGGCATTTGTGTTCGTGCAAGATATTCGAGGCGACCGGTGCCGTCGTGTGCTTTTTTGAGAGATGTTTTTGCCGGGAAATCCGCGTGTAACGAAATGAATATTTTCCTTTCCACTTCTCGGATTTTGATGTCATGAATGTCTAGGATTTCGGGGATAGTTTTGGCGATCGTTAGAAGTTGTTTTGTGATTTTTTCTTCTTCTTTTGCGTTTATTTTTTTACCGCCTACGGCATGGGGTTTAAAAGGTTCAATATGCGTGTTGATTTCAATTTCTCCGCCTAATTCTTCCTGGATGGATTGTTCCAAAATTGAAGCGGTTTGATGGGCTTCTTCAAGATTAAAGCCGGCTTCGACTTCGAGGTCGAAATGAATGTATTTTTTATTGCCCAAAGTATGGATTGCGATGTCGTGAACTTCCAAGCCTTGATCCAGGGCCATGAGGTGAATTTGTTCGACAATAGTTTCGGTTTTGAGCGAAATGGGCACGGCGTGAATGGTGATGTCCGCTTCTTTTATTGATTTTTGAATTTCGTCTTCTACGTTTTTACAAATGATTTTAATTTTTCCCATTGGAAGTTTTCGGCTGACTTGAATTCTCATGTCCACAAAAACAAAAGAGCCGGCAGGGCGTACGCGAATTTTTTCAATCCCCACCACACCCACCACCTTTTCTGTGATTTCTTTGATGCGTTCGGTGAGGCCTTCGGGCGCAGTATCGATCAAGATATCAATGGTTCTTTTTCCAAGGCGCCAACCGGCATAAGCTGTGAATAGGGCCACAACGATGGAGGCGATAGAATCCGCGATTCCAAAGTTAAATTTTGTAAAAATAAGACCGATTAAGACTGCGGTGGAGCTCCAAATATCGGAACTGAAATGGAGCGCGTCGGCTTCAAGGGCTTGGCTATTGGTTTCATTCGCGACTTTTTTGAGGGCCCGAGAGCGGGAAATATCCACTCCAATGGAGAGAACGACAACCGCAAAGGCATACCAGGTTACCGTGACTTCAACATTTTCAAAAAAGAGACGTTGAATGGCTTCGTAAAAAATCCAAACGCAGGTGATGAAAAGCAGGCCGGTTTCGATGAGCGCGGAAACGCTTTCGACTTTGGTGTGGCCGTAAGGATGGTCTTTGTCTGCGGGTTTGTCTCCCACGCGAACGGCAAAAAAAGTGAGTAATGCAGCCCCAAGATCAAGGGCCGAGTGTGCGGCCTCGGAAAGAATACCCAAACTTCCGGTGAGCAATCCGACCGCGCCTTTAAATAACGTAAGAAAGAGGCTCGCGAAAACCGAACTCAAGGCCACCGAATTTTTGGCATCGGATTTTTTGTTCACGGGAAATAATATAGCAGATTTAATAAAATGCCGAAGAATACGGGGAGGGGAAAGCTCACTTCGCTACGCTTCGTGAGTGTTAAATGGGTTGAAATCGGTTTTGGTATCGTAATAGTCTTCGTTTTCCGCCTTTTTGAGCCTTTTTGCGCAAACGTAGGTGAGGGGCGTGAAGAGGATTTCCACGCCGGTTTTAAAAATATAATTTGAAAGAATGACGGTCCACAAAAAATCCATTGGGAAAATGCCATAAAAGGCGATGAATACAAAGAGCATGGTGTCGATGCCTTCGCCAACGAGAGTGGAGCCGATGGTGCGCATCCATAACCACTTTCCTTTGGTTAAAACCTTCATTTTTGCCAGAATGAAGGAGTTGGAAAATCCTCCGCAGAAAAAAGCGACCAGACTTCCTAAAACGATGCGTGGAGTTTGGCCCAGAATCAACATGTAGGACTCTTGGTTGTTCCATGTTGCGTCTGGCGGGAGGGCCCCGATGATATAAAAAATTCCAGCCATGAGTGCGGCGCAGAAAAACCCGAGCCAGATCACTTTTCGTGAGGCCTTGTATCCATAGACTTCGGTGAGAATGTCCCCAAAAATATAACTCAATGGGAAAAGAAGTGTGCCTCCGTCGAACGCGAACCATTTTAAGTCCACCATTTTTGTGGATGCGATGTTGGAGATGATCAATACGGCGACAAATAATGCGGTGATGGTGTCGAGGTGGCGGTAAGGTTTCTTGAAAAGGGACATTTTTGGAAATTAGAAAATTCAAACACTAAAATACTCTTTTTTGTGCCTGTAAGGAATAAAAAGGATGCCGTAATTATTTAAAATTATATTTCTTTTTATAAAGGCAATCGGGAAGGAAGAATTTTTGTTCGTATGGGAGTCGGACACTCGCAGACCCGTAGCAATGCGGAGGGTCTCTTTTTTCTCTTTAAATTCAAGAATACGAAATGCGACACTCCATTTCATTGCGTGTCTGGCTCACAAAAATTTCCCTTTCCCTCTTGCCTAAAAATTCTCCGAAAAGTTTTCGAAATGGATTTTAAAATTGTACATACCCATACCGCATAAACCGTTTAATGTGGTGCCGGCTTCTTGTGTCGGGATTTCGAATTCCTTAATTCCGGAAAGAGGGAGCGATTGTTGAATATTGAGGCTTGGGATTTGCACGTACGAGGAGCAATCCAGGGTTCCTTTGGTTTCCATTTTTAAAACCGTTGGAATCCCGGCCTGCGCGTACGTTTCTCGAGGGGAATATCCGCCGCGGACTTGGATTTCGATGATTTGAGTGCCGTCCATGACACTGACATTGGAGCTGGGGCCGGTTTGAGGGGAAAGGTTGGGAGATGAGGAAATTAAATATCCTCCGGCGATTAAAAAGAAAAAACCGGCGATGAAAACAAGCGTGATTTTTTTATTCATAAAACTAAAAGTTAAAAAGTGGGGGAATCATACCTTTTGCAACGAATCCGTTGAGAATATTGAAAAGCGCTAAAACGATGACAATCAATCCTGCGGTTTTAAAGAAAATGCCGGCCCTTTTTCCGTTTTTAAGTGGTGCGGCGCCAAAGCTGAGTAAAGCTAAAACCGGGAAAGTTCCCAAAGCAAACAGCAACATGGTAAGTCCTCCTTGCCAAAAGCTTTCCAAAGAAAGCGCTTGAATTTGCATGGCTTGCGTGAATCCGCAGGGGAGGAAAAATGTCACGGCACCGAGTAAAAACGGCGTCCATTGATGCGTGTTTTTTTGAACGCTCAAAACGAGTTTTCCGAATCCTTTTGGAAGTGAAGGTTGGAGTTTTTTAGTGAAATGAAACACGTCGAGCAAGTTGATTCCTAAGATTAACATTACGATTCCTACAATCAAATTGAGAATAAAATAACCCGTGGGTCCGAGTTGAAAAACAGCGCCCAGTTGTCCCACGATTCCTCCGAGGATGAAAAATCCGATCAATCGTCCGATGTGAAATCTCGCTTGCGGTTTCCACGGGTCTCCTTGTTTGGCGTAATTTGTAGAAAGAGATAAAATAAGTCCTCCCACCACGGCGAGGCAGGTTGAAACCGAGGCGATGAGGCCAATGAATAAGGCGGTTAATCCGGTCATTTTTTCCGTTGAAATTAAGTTGATCCAGCCGATTTTTTGTAACAGAAGAAAGCCTATGAAAAAGGCGATGGCAACGGGGATGGCGTAAAAAAACTCATTGAGTTTTGAGGGTTTGATTTGTTTTTCGAGCGCTAAACGATACCCGTGTTTTTGGATGTGAGGATTGAGCGTTTCTATAATTTCAATGGGGTTTTCAATAGGGGAATCCCATTCGATTTCCACTCGTCCCTCGGATAATTTTGCTTTTACTTGTGTCACGCCATCCACTTCAGTCAGTGTCTCTTCGATGAGCAGGGTGCAGGCAATGCAATGCATGCCGTGGGCGTAAAAGATATGTTTTTTTTTCATAGAATTTTTATAAAGATTTGACCCTGAGTCGTAAGGAATTGGTGATCACGGACACACTTGAAAATCCCATGGCCAATCCCGCAAAAACGGGGTTCAGTAGGATCCCGAAAAAGGGATAAAATAACCCGGCAGCCAAGGGGATTCCGATGAGGTTATAAATAAAGGCCCAAAATAAATTTTCTTTGATGGTCCGTAAAGTCATTTTGGACAATTTGAGGGCTTGAGCGATTTTTGAAATGTCTCCGTGAAGAAGCGTGATGTCTGCGGATTCAATGGCTACGTCTGTTCCGGTTCCCATGGCGATTCCCACGTCGGCTTGAGCTAAAGCCGGAGCGTCATTGATGCCGTCTCCGGCCATGGCCACAATTTTCCCTTGAGTTTGAAGTTCGATGATTTTATCGCGTTTGTCTTGCGGCAATACCTCGGCAAACACATGGTCGATGCCCAATTCTTTGGCAATGGCTTGCGCGGTGAGTTTGTGGTCTCCGGTGAGCATGATGACTTCGAGGCCCAAGCTATGTAGTTTTTCCACGGCTTTTTTGGCTTCGGGTTTTATTGGGTCTCCGACCGATAGTGCGGCAAGGACTTCATTCTTGGAAGCGAGCAAAATAGGTGTTTTCCCTTGTTCCATCCAATCTCCCAATTCGTTTGCGTTAAAGGAGGGAATAAAGCTTTTAATAAAATTTAAACTTCCGGCAAAATATTCAATTCCATCGATGGTGCCTTTAACCCCTTTGCCTTCGATGGCTTCAAAATTTTCAACGATTTTGTAAGGGATTCCTTTTTCGGTCAGCGCTTCAATGATGGCAAAGGCCAACGGATGCTCGGACCTTTTTTCAAGCGATTCAAGAATGGAAAAAATATCATTTGAGGGAAGGGTTGAGAAATTTTTGAAATCGATTAGTTTTGGTTTTCCAAGGGTGAGGGTTCCGGTTTTGTCGGTGACCACGACATTTACTTTTTTTAGTTTTTCAAATAATGAAGCATTTTTAATGAGAATTCCTTGGGTTGCGCCTTTGCCCACGCCTACGATGATCGCGGTTGGAGTGGCGAGGCCGAGTGCGCAGGGGCAGGCGATCACGAGCACGCCTACAAAGCACGTCAATCCATACGAAAGCGCTTCATTGAAAGGCATGTAGCGTGAGCCGATGAGGAGCCAGAGTCCTAATGTTAGAAAAGCGATGCCCAGTACAATCGGCACAAACACGGCTGAAATTTGATCTGCCAATTTTTGAATGGGGGCTTTGCTATTTTGGGCGTCTTCCACCATTTTAATGATGTGTGCGAGGAGGGTTTCTTCGCCTACACCGGTGGCTTTAAATGTGAAGGCGCCTTGTTTGTTGAGGGTTCCGGCCAATACTTTATCTCCGATGATTTTTTGAACCGGAAGCGGTTCTCCGCTCATCATGGATTCGTCGATCGAGGATTTTCCTTCGAGAATTTCGCCATCCACCGGGATTTTTGCACCGGGTTTGATGACGAGAATGTCGCCGTATTTTACATTTTCAATAGGGACTTCAATCTCTTTTCCGTTTTGTAAAATCAGGGCGGTTTTGGCTTGCAGGGCGAGGAGTTTTTGAATCGCATCCCCGGTTTTGAGTTTGGCTCGCATTTCCAAATATTTTCCCAACGTGATGAGCCCGATGACCACAATGGTGATGTCGTAATAGGTGCCTTGATTCCATTCAAATAAAGAAATGGAAAGGCTGTAGAGGTAGGCGGTGAGGGTTCCGAGTCCGACCAGAGTGTCCATATTGGCTTTGCCGTATCTTAAAAATCGCAACACGCCTTTGAGGTAGGGGCTGCCAATGACGAACAAGACGTACGTGGCGAGGAGTGGAAATATTTTTTCAAGAATGAGGTCTGCGGATTCTGGGACTGCGGGAAATGAAGGATACGCGGCTAAAAGTCCCTCCCAGACCATCATGGCAATACTGAATATAACCAAAGGCATGACAATCCACACTTTGGTTCTTAGGGCTAAAAGTTCCTGAGTTTCGGTTTCTTTTTCGTGATGTGCGTGAGAATTTTTAGGATCTTCGATTTTTAATGTGTACCCTAAAGGTTTTATTTTATTGGAAAGCGCTTCAGGCGATGTTTTTTTAGAGTCGAATTCGATTTTGAGCGATTCGGTGCCGTAATTGGCTTGCACCTTTTCAACCCCTTCGACCTTGGAAAGCGTTTTCTCAATAATGGCGGCGCAGGAAGCGCAGTGCATGCCCCGGATTTTGTAAGTGTTGGGCATGGGTAAGTTGTTAGGGGATTTAATTGGAGAGATTGTAAATTTTGAGTAATTCCTCGATGGCTTTGGTTTTATTTTCTCGTAAGTTTTTAGCGGTGCAGGTGTCGAGATGGCCGGCTAAAAGTTCCCGTTTGGTGCTTTTTAAAAGACCAATAACACTGTCAGCTTGCTGAATGATTTCAGGGCAATAAGTGCCGGATTCAATCATGAAAATGACTTTTGCCAGGGTGCCATGGGCTTGTTTGGCGAGTTTGAGAGCCTTTGTTTTTTTAGGAGAAAGCGTGGGCATAGAGGAGAAATTAAAGATTTTAAATTCAATTAACCTACCACCTAGGTTATAGGTTTTAGGCTGACAAGTCAAGGGCGATTTATTTACGCGAGAGCTTTTTTGATTTCTTTTAAATCCGTAATGATGCCATCGGCCAATGAAAAATCCTGGTGTTCGTTGTGTTCGGCTTTGCGTGCAATCAGGAACATGCCCGCGGCTTTGGCGGCGCGAAATCCGTTGAGCGAGTCTTCGATTACCGCGCATTGTTCGGGCGGGACTCCCAGCCGGTCTGCGGCTTTGAGAAAAATTTCCGGATTTGGTTTTCCTTTTTGAATGTCGTCTCCGGTGAGAATGGCTTTGAAGATTTTTTTGGCGTTCAGACGATTCACGATCGTGTGTGCGAGGGCGTGGCTGGAACTGGTGGCGAGCGCCATGAGGTAGTGATGGCTTAATTTTTCAAGTACTTCAGGGGCATGATCCACCAGTGGGAAAATGTTTTGAGCATAATTTTCAAGTCGCTTGGCGTGGTCGCGGAGGATTTTTGCAGTGGGAAGATCCTTTTTAAAATAAGCGGCCACCCCTTTAAAATAATCGGCAAACGTGCAGCCCATCAAGGGTTTGGAAATCTCCGGAGTCACATGGATTCCATATTCTTTTAAAGTTTCATTTTCCGCTCGTATATGATAGGCCTCGGAATCGATGAGTACGCCGTCCATGTCCCATAGAATCGCACGAATTTTTTTAGGGTTTTTCATAGGCTTTTTAGGGTTGAAAGAATGTAGTACATAAAAGGGTCTTTTTGGCTCGCCGGTTCATCGTAATCGTGTTCATTTTTGTTAAAAGTTCCTATGGCGTGAATCCATTTTTCATTGAGTTGGAATTCATAAACCACAATCGCGGCCCCTAATTCTTGTTGGGTGTAGCCCATGGCTTGGAAAGAAGGGAAATTCAATGCTTCGACGTCTTTAATCCATGAGGCTTCTCCAAGCGAGTCATCTTCCTTGTATAAATAATCCCCTTCTTCCAGAAGGTCAATCCATGGAGTCATCATGTCGCCATATCCTGTGCAAGCGGCTTGATCGGTTTTTTCGAAACTGAGCGAAAGAGACTCGTTTTTAAAAATATGTATATTTTTTGATCGATATTCGGGAGGAGTCCAAAATTCAAAACTCAAGTCCGGAAAAACATAATGATCCCCTTGTTCCGTGGATTCGGTTGGGTCAATGCGTGTCTTGCCGTTACTTAAAGTGTCATCGTAAGGCCAGCCCGGGCATATCTTGAGATAGGGCCGGTCGTTGTAATACGTGAATGCAACAGCGGCATCTTTTGTTTGAACCCAATCATTCCAAACATCGATTTCCGCGAAGCATGTGTCATTGTATTTTAAACCCGGATAAACTTCGAGAATTTTAAAAGAAAGGTTGGTTACATAAGGTTGATTGATGTCGAAAAATTGCATGGCGTATTCATTTTTGACTTCAAGGGTTTGTGTGGTGGTGGGGTCGTCGTTTATTGTCATTTCAATGGTTTTGGCGCGGTTGTTTTCAAAAAAGAGGGTTTCGTCTGTGGCATAGCCGGGAATGATTCCAACGGTTTGGGGGGAATGGGGATAGTTGGTGGAAAATTCCATTGAAATCCACGGAGAGGCGTCGCTCGGATCGCTGCACCAAGCTGTGGCGTAGTTAGTGTCGACCGCAGAGCCTTGATGATAAGAATAATTTTCGTCGTCTTTTTTGGAAGAGGAGGCGTCGAGGCTGTCAAGGATTGAATCTTGGGTTTGTTCGTTGAAATAAGTATGGCTGAGAGGATAGTCAACCGGTTCGGGTAAGACGATTCCGCTTAGAACTTCCGAGAAAATGGTTTTATGAAACGGGGAAAAGAGAGTTTTTTCCGATAGAGAAAGCGTGAATTTTTCCGTGGGGAATTTGTTGTTGCGAATAAAAATCCAAGCGCCTCCCGCGAGAAGTGCAATGATTAAAAGGATTGAAAGATTTTTTTTCATTTTTTACTTATAAAAATATCTTGATACGAAAGGCCTTTTTTTCGATTGGACCAGCGTCCATGATGAATTTTTAGATTTTTTTCCATCCCTGTTTTTTTGAGCTGTTCGATGATCCATGATTCTCGATATCCGATTTCGGCTTCCGGGACGTTTTTGTGGGAATAAAAACTGATGTTTTTGATGTATTCATATTTGAAATTGCAATGGGAGCGTTGTTGGGAAATGTTTTTTTGAGCCTCGTTATCGATGGAGAACCAGGTGACAAAACAGGTACCGCCCGGCTTTAAAACACGATGAATTTCTTTAAGGTATTGGCTTATTTGTTCGGGGAGCATGTGTGTGAAAACGGAAGTGGCGAATATAAAATCAAAATATTCGGCTTGGTAGGGAAATTTAAATTCGTGTGCCTGGATTTTTCCTTTTTTATTGTAATATTTATTGAAAATATCCACGGTTTGAAAATGAAAATTCGAGCATTCTTTGGTGATGTTTTTTTGACACCATTTTATTCCTCGATGATCGATGTCGAATCCGTAATATTTTCCTTTTGTTAAAACTGGTTTTAAGGGGATGGCCATGCGCCCGATGCCGGAGCCGATGTCCAGGACCGTATCGGTGGGTTTTAATCCGCCGAGTCTAATAAAATAATCCGTGAATTCATCGCCGATTTTTTTAAAATCGAGACTGCCCACGAAGTCGTATCGTTTGGGGGGATAGCCTTTTAAATTGGTTTTGAAAATTGTGCCAAAAATGTCTTGGGCAAGATAAAAAAGGTATTTCAGGCTTTTTTTGACGGGAACGGGGAGGAGATATTTAAAAAATTTTTTGAGGTGATTTTTTTTCATAAAAATTTAAGAAAAGATCATGAGCACGATATCACGATGAAGAGAGAGGGCACAAATAAAGTTCCTGCGCGTGCGCAGGAAGCGTAGAGAAATGCAGGGGATGGGAATAACTGAATCTCAATATTTTCCTGAAAATTCAATGATTCACTGAAAATCAATCGCTACTCAACTTCCTTCGCGCCACGTTGTGGCGCTACGGAAGTGGCGGAGAGGGCGAGATTCGAACTCGCGACCCACCTTACAGCGGGTACTCGCTTTCCAAGCGAGCGCACTCGGCCTCTATGCGACCTCTCCACGCTTAGACTTTTTTGCTTTTGGCTTTTAAGCAGCGGCTGCAGATTCGAGTTCGATTAAAGCTTTTAGTGGCCGCATCCCAGATTCGTTTCCAGAATAAATTGGGATTGAAACGGCGCAACGTTTTGCGTTGAGAGTAGCTGACGAGGTTCCCCGTTTGGGGCTTTTTCCCGCAATGTGCACACATTCTTGACATACAAAATCAGGTTATATAGCGCGGGTGAGAATACTATGGACTTTTCGTTTTGGCAAGGGAAATTGTGCGTGTTAGAGTGAGGCCGTTATGATGACTGAATTATTTTTTATTGTTGCGCTGGTGATTTCAGTGACGATTCACGAATTTTCGCATGCGTGGACCGCCAATTATTTAGGGGATCCCACGGCGAAATATTACGGTCGTATCACCTTAAATCCGCTTAAACATTTGGATTTTTGGGGAACCGTGATGTTGTTTTTGATCGGATTTGGATGGGGAAAACCCGTGCCCGTGAACCCGAATAATTTTAGTAATCCCAAACGGGATTCGGCCTTGGTGTCGTTGGCCGGCCCGATGTCTAATTTTTTACTCGCCGTGGCGGTGGCCATGCCGTATAAATATCTTTTGGCGCATGGCGCATCTCTGGAGGTGACGAATTTTTTAAGAGCGGTGTTTGATTTGTGTTTGATCTTGGGGCTTTTTAATTTGTTACCGTTGCCTCCCTTGGATGGGTCTAAGATTGTTGGAATTTTTGTGCCAGATGGCTATTATCATCGTTACCAATTGTTTTTAGCGGATGGGATGAAGTGGTTTATCGGATTTATTTTGGTGGATTCATTTGTGTTGTCCTCCATGTTGGGGTTTTCCGTGCTCGATAAGGTGATGTATACGCTTTACGATCTGGTGAGTTCTTTTATTTTGATTGGAACTTGACAGGAATTGGTTTTTTGTTTATTTTATCCACTTGTTTTTTTAAGAAGGTTTTTTTATGGAATTGATTCCTTCTCTCGATAATTATGTGGTGACGGGATCTCTTACCTCCTTGAAAACAGGAGCAAATGGGGATACTTTAGATCGATTAAGCTATCCGGAGGGGTCACCCTTGGCAGTACTTGATGCTGAAATTGATAAGTGGATTCCTTCCGAGGGGACAAATACCAGTCCGGCTCATGAAGTGGTAGCCCAAGTCGGAAAATTTTTAGATGAACCCAAATCTCTCCGGGATTTTGGTCGTTATTTACAAGACTTAAAAAACAAAGCGAGTCGTTTTTTTAACGATAAAGAAGGGGCTGCCGTATTTCAGGAATCGGATTCTAAGATTGCGGATTTGGCTGATATCGAAAATTTAACCCGTGATAGAAATTCTCTAATAGAGTTGCAGAGTCAAGTGACGAGGCAATGTTTAAATTTGAGGTTGGCGGGACAGAGTTTTGTAGATAGATGTAAAATTCAGCTACCCAACCCAGCAATTAATGCGATGAGAAGTAGAAGTCAACGGCAGCAAGTACCTAATCCCCTGACGATCGCAGAATCTCTTTCAGGGAGAATAAAAATCGTAACACCTGATTCTTCCGTCGTTGCCCCCTCTCCCTTGTTACTCCCTCAGTATAATTTTGACATGCCTTTTCTTTTTTCCGTATTTCTTGAAGGATTGGCTTACGTGGAATCGATTTGTTTATTGCAGAAAATGTTTGAACAACGGCAGAAAGAAGAGGAGGCTAAGAAGCCATCAAAACCATCAAGGTCGTCAAAAGAGAAAAAATCCCCCAAAATTATGCCTGAAGGGGGATGGATAGATACAGAGGCGTTGCGGGCGGCCCGCTTAGCGGCTGTTGAAAAAACACGGCAATCACGAAAAGATCAGGGGCCAGCATTATTGCAGAAGGTAAGCATTGAAGTTCGAAGGCGATTTGGATTTGAAGGGCAGGGTGAAGGGGTTGTTGTTGTCTATGACCCTTCCGGAGGACAAGGACAAAAATCAAAGGATAACATTTTAAAGGTTTCTTCTTTGGATCGTGTTCCGCCAGATGCTTTGCTTGTGGTTGTTCCTAATAGGATGGATCCGGTGATGAGATCCAGGAGTGCAATTAAAAGAACTTTGGTAGCTAGCGGAGTTCATTGTCGAGTTGTTTTTCCAGGGGAAGATGGTGATATCGAACAACCCTTGGAGTATTTTGTAAGTCGAATTTCCGAAAACCCCAAGTGATTTTTTTGACGAATTTTTATTTTGGAGTACAATAGATTTTGCTCTTCCGTGTTCGTCTAAGGCCTATAAAATACTCTCTCACCTTTTTCGTTTTAAGGGATCTCAATATTTCTTTCGGTTGTGACCGAGAGATGCGGGAACCCACCTGACTTCTTCAGGGGTAAGTATTCGGGTCTTTACGGCATGGAGGGGAAGGTGCGCAAGCTCCTTCTACTATGCGTTTAAGGAAGATCCTGCCGTAAGGCGGGATTTTTCTTACAACCCATTTTAAATCCATGTGGATGAATTTGGACGGTTGGGGAGAATTTTTGTTCGCATGGGAGTTGGACGCTCGGATACATGATCCTCGCGTCCTCTTCCTTAAAAATGCTCACAAAAATTTCCCCTTTCCGTCCAAATACCTATTTAATTTGATTTAGAATGTTTTTAAGGAAAATTAGAGATTATATTGAGGGCGCCTAGCGTTTGACAAGTTTCGGGTTATGAGTTAATGTTTTAGCACGCGAAAACACTTTTAATTTTATTTTATGAGTCATTTAAGGCGAGCATTTAGTCATCGAATTTCACGAATTGAGGTGTCTGCGATTAAGAAAATGGCGTTGCGCGCCACAGAGTACAAAAATGTGATTTCGTTTGGATGGGGGGTGCCGGTGACTCAAACGCATCCCGAAATACGGAAAGCGGTGGTGGAAGCGTTAAAAACGGATCCGTTGATTGATCGTTATTCTCCGGTTCCCGGTTTGCCGGAATTGAGGCAAAAAATCGCGGATTTTTGGCCTAAAAAATATGGGTTTTCCATCTCCATGCAGCAGGTTTTGATCACTGTGGGCGCGATGGAAGGCATTATGGCTTTGATTCAGGTTTTGGCGGATCCCGGGGATGAAATTGCGGTCATGGATCCCGGGTTTGCTTCTCATATTGAAGAAATGGAGGTTACGGGTGTGATGCCGCGTTATGTGTCTCTGGATGAATCCATTGGATGGGGGTTGCATGAAGAAACGCTTCGTAAAGCGATTACGCCCAAGACCAAGGCTTTGATTTTGATCAACCCCAATAATCCGACCGGGCATATTTATACGCAAAAAGATCTCGAACTCATTGCGCAAGTGGTGAAAGAAAATAATTTATGGTTGGTGTTGGATGAACCGTATGAAGCCATGGTTTTTGATGGCGCGAAGTTATTTCATCCTTTGAATATTGAGTTGATTCGAGAAAACACGATCGTGATTCAGTCGTTTTCCAAAAAATATTCGATGACCGGGTGGCGCGTGGGGTATGTGGTAGCCCAGGAAGAAGTGATTCGACAATTGATGAAAGTGCATGACAATACCGTGGTTTCCGCTCCGCGCATTTCTCAGATTGCGGCGTTGCGGGCGCTGGATCTTCCGGACAGTGAATTGGCCGGAGAATTGAGTGATTTGCACAAGAGGCGAGACCAGATGTGTTCCTGGTTTGATCGAATGCCGGATTTGTTTTCGTACGTGAAGCCCCGGGGCGCGTATTATATTTTCCCGAAAATTGTGGCCAATATTGATGACCAGACGTTGGCGGATCGCTTATTAGATGAAAAACAGGTCGTAACCACGCCGGGGCATGCGTTTGGCCCCACAGGAAAAGGGCATCTTCGGTTTTGCTTTAGCGGGTCGGAAAAAGATATCGAAGAAGGGATGAAGCGAATCGAGGAGTGGTGGGGGGAAAATAAGAATTTATTTTCGCATCAAATTGCAGTATAGATTCCAGAAATCGTACATCAGACATCCGGCTATCAATAGAACCGCCAACACAATGACCGGGAATTTTAGGGGAGGCATGGCAATGGCGGTCAGAACTACGGCAAAGGCAACAGAGGTGCAAATGATTAAAAGGAAAATAAAAGTAGAAAGATCGGCTAAGATGCGATGCTCCGTGGAGTCAATATGGGTGTCTGAATAGCGAAACGCAAAATAAGCGAACATGGCGCCCAAAGGGAAAATGCTTAAAAAGAAAAAAGCATCCAATCCTTTTTCTCCAATGGCTTGGGCATAAGGGATCATCCAAAGTGTTAAGACCATTGAAGAGACCAAAACCGTGATATTTTTGAGTATATTTTGTTTTTTGAGGAGGTTTTTGAATTTTGTGTCGTGGATCATGAGTTAAAAATTAAGAATCAAGAATGAGTTTGGAGGATTTTGAGTTTTTAGAGAAAGAATAAATAAGGGCGTAAACGATCAACGCGATGAGTGGAGAGAGGATGGTTCCCATTCCATCCCAATTGGCGGATAAAAAGGAGTTGGGGATATAGAGAATGCTGTTTTCCACCCCAAAAGAAGTGGGAGTGAAAATCCAGAATAAAAAACGGATTAAAAATCCTGTGGAAATGGAATAAAGAGCTGCCGTAATGTTTGGCTTTTTGAGATAAAAAGCAAAGACAAAAGGAGCAAGTAGACTGGAAAACATAATATCAAAAGCTACGGTCAATAACACTCCGGGAGAGGGAAGTAAAATAGCGAAAATCATGGCAATACAGGCAATGGGAGCTAAGGAAAGGCGAGATAAATATAAAAACGTTTTTTCGGATTCTTCGTTTTCTTGATCTTCGAGGTCGTCTTGGATGCGCAAAAGATTTTGAGTGAGAATATTTCCCATACTCAACATGGCGCCATCAATGGTGGAAAGGGCGGCTGCGATGATTCCGGCAAGTAAAAATCCCGCGATAACGGGAGGTAAGAGGGTTGTAGTAAAGGTGAGAAGGACCGGCATTCCTTCCGAGGGAACTACATTTAAAAAATGAAGTATTGGTGCCAAGAATGCAAAGGGAAGCCCGATCAAAAGGGTTAAAAATCCACCCCAATAACATCCTTTTTGGGCGGCTCGGGAGGATTGAGCGGCAAAAATGCGGGAGTTGAAATCAATGGCCAACAGGTTTCCAAAGCCTAGGGCGACGATTGTTGCCCAGTTGATTAACCCTCCGTTGGCAAGCGTAGACAATTGGCTTAAGTCAGTACTTTCCGTAAAGACACTAGATCCAAAAAAGGTTGTGAAATCAAATTTCCAAAGGATAAAAATGAAAGTTCCCACTATGCCGACGGTCAGCAAGGAAAGTTGCCATAGGTCGGAATAAAGATCGGAAATAATGCCTCCGCGAAGACAATAAAGCAAAATCGCCAAACAGGTTAAAATCACCAGGGTTTCGTAGTGGAATGGGATGAAATTCATGAGCAAAATGGCGATGGCAGCGATGTTGCCTGCTAACAAAACTCCAAAACATAAAAGCATGAATAAAGAGGCAATGATTTCAATTTTACGGTTGTATTTTATTTTGAAAAAATCAGCCAAAGTCATGAGTTTCATCTGATTTAATTTGGGGGCAAAAAATTTGCCCAACAAAAAAAGGGAAAGTGCCAATCCGAGGGGCATGGCCGCGGCGGCCCAAAACCCAAAATCAAACCCAAGTCCCGTACTGCCGAGCGTTGCATTTCCATCAATGGCTTGAGCCATCAACGCAAATCCCACGATTCCCCAGGACCATTTTCTCCCTGCCACATAAAAATTTTCTCGTTTATTTTTGATCTCTTTCCCGGCACGAAGTCCAATGAAGATTGCGATGAAAATAGACGAGACGATGAAAATGGTAATGAGCGGCATAAAAGAAGATTTTTATTGTCTGTTTTTATTATTAGGTTGGCTGGAGGGAAAAGTCAAAAAGGAACAACAGCGCTTTCTCTTGTCTCGTTTTTTTGCGTATGCTACATTTCGCACGTTTGGCGCAAGATTAAGCCGCCTTAGCTCAGGGGTAGAGCACGCCCATGGTAAGGATGTACTCCTCCGCTCGGGAAGGCACGAATGGCTAACTAAAAAGGATACCCCAAAGTTTGATTGGTGTCCAGAGCCCTGCTCGGCATGTATGATGCCTCCGGGCTCCTACAATTCGATCGTAAGCCGCCTTAGCTCAGGGGTAGAGCACGCCCATGGTAAGGGCGGGGTCCGGGGTCCGATTCCCCGAGGCGGCTCCATTTTTAAATGACAGGGAGGGTGCTTCCGGCTTATTTTTAATCCCAAAGCCATGGAAAGCCCTACACTCGAGTCTCTTTTGGCTCAGTATGTTCAGTATTGTTTGGTTATTCGTAACTACGCCCAAGAAACTCTTAAAAACTACCGAAACAATTGCGGGTGGTTTTTGCGCGAATCCGGGGCTGTTTACCCCTTAGATCTCAATAAGCATATTTTTGAGCAGTGGTTTTACAAGGGCAGGCTTGAACGGAAGTGGAGTGCAGCAACCTTCCGGCACTATCACAAATATCTCAATACTTTTATGAAGTGGCTGATAAAGGAGGGGCATTTGGATGTGAATCCACTTGTCGATATAGAGAAGCCCCGCATGGAGCAACGTCTTCCGAAGACTCTCACAAAGGACGAAGCTCAAAAAATTCTTGATGCCGCTTACCATATTCCTTATGCCTACCATTTCGAGCGATACCGTAACCGTGCCTTGATTGGAGTGATGTTGCTCGCCGGTCTTCGGCGCGGGGAGGCACTGAATTTAAAACTCAACGATATTTCGTTGTCTGAGCGTACTTTGTTCGTAAATCAAGGGAAGGGAAGCAAGGACCGCATGGTTCCTATCAACGGCAAGCTGGTGACCATTTTAGATGAATATTTGAAGGATCGTAGGCGGCTCAAAAAGAAGAGTCCACATTTATTCACGGCAGTGCAGAAAGATCAGCCGTTGGAGCGTCGGGCAATCGTAAACTTGATTTCCAGATTAAAAGAGGTCACCAAGCTTAAATTTTCTGCTCATACGCTTCGTCATGCCTTTGCTCGTCTGATGCTTGAAGGAGGGTGCGATATCTACACCCTCTCCAAGCTCATGGGTCATACGAAGATCACGACGACCACTATTTATCTCGCATGCTCCAACCAGCAGATGAGTAAGGCTGTGGAGATGCATATGTTGAATTAAAGTTGTTTAAGGATTTGGCTTGCCGCAATGGTGTTGGCGCATGTTGATTCGATATATCTTTTGGTTGTATCTGTATCAACGTGACCTAAATAATCAGCAATTTTATCTATGGATGTGTTCGCAAGGTAGAGGCGAGTTGCCACGTAACGCCTAAATCCGTAACAATTTACCCGGTATCCTAGTTCATTGCTTATTTTTTTCATAAAATAGACAATACCTTTTTTGCCCCATGGTTTTTTCTTTGAACTGGAAATTAGCAGATACGGTTCATCGGGGCGAAGTTTATTTTTGTACTCCATGTAGTTGAGAACGGAATCTCGAACCCAGGAATCCAGCTGATAATACCGAGCACGGTTGTTTTGTTTCGCCCCTTGAACCCGAAGTCTATAAAGTCCATTGCTGTCTTTTTTAATTTCAGACATTTTTATATTTGCGATCTCGCTTGGACGTGCTCCTGTGAACGCAAGAAGTGATACAAAGCAAAGGTTTCTAAGCCGTTGTAATCGTGTTTGTCGTCTCTTTAGTACGAGATCAAAGATTTCCTTGATTTGAGTCTCGTTTAAAACTAGTTGTTCATTTATTTGCTCACTGCATCTTTCAACTTTTCTAACGTTGTTTTCTGTGATGAAATTATTTTTATGCATCCAAATAAAATACGTATTTAGATTCTTTAAATAAGAGTTGAAAGTGACCCTACTAAACCCCCTTTCTTGCATCAATTTAAAAAGTTCATCGGCTACAAATCGCGCATCGTTCGTCCCTTCGATGCTAGCAATATTTGTGCTCCTCAGGAGATAAGTAATAGTCTCTCTAATATTGCTGACCGTGCTTAAACTTCTGCCGAGACGGATGTACCTGTTGACGAAGTCTTCCCAGTGGGACAATAGGGGAGTCTCACCCTCCTTGATCCGAGAAGTAATTTTACCCCATTCCTCCTCAGAAAAAGGAAAGTGAAATAAGTTTGATGGAACTGTAACATTGTCCATAATATAGTTTTTAATTAATAGTGAATGCTTAAGCGCTCGAGCATTTTTAGGTTACGGTAAAAAACCTCACTACATCAGGACAGCGAATGCTTACTATTCGATGTTTGTTTAAAAGTGATTGATGATTTTTTCTAGGCGTTTTACGGCGGTACGGATTGTTTCTTTGTAGATTCCGTTCCGTGTATCTTCTTTAAGAACTTCTTGGTGTACACCCTCCCAGGGTAGAGGTTGTTTTCGAAGTTTGTACCATTTAAAAACTTCGTCGAAATCGGTTTTACCTCGCCATCTTTTTTGACCTTTAAATAATACTCCTATGTAGATTTCTTTTTTTTTGGCTCCGTGAGTTTTTGGCTTTCCGGTTTGTAAGACCCTTATGTTTTCCCAAAGGGAAATAAATTCATTTCTACTTTGCAACTTCTTTAACACCAGAATAATTGCAGGTCCTTTTACTTTAATGTTTTTTGTTTCTCCTTCGCTGATTCCATGAGTTTCTGTGTTATTTAAGGTCCCTCCTAAAACGAAATAATTAAAATCTTTTCTGTAATTTTTCGGGATTTCATATTCATCCGCCAAAGTTTCTAGAAATACATGTGGGGAGAAGGTGGTTTTGCTTGTGTTAAAAATCGTATATTTTATTTCAGAGATTTTTTTGTTAAAAGTTTTCGATTTTGATAGCCAATAGAGATATTGGAGGAAGTTTTTTGAAAACATAAGTGGTTTTTAGCTTATTTTCATGGGTATCTTTTACCCCAAAAACTATACACCACCCCTTTTTGTCCCGAAACGGTACAGAACTTTTTTTAAAGAGTTTCATTTTGTGGCTTTTTAAAGCGAATAATCTTATCCTTGAAGTTTTCTACCGTTTCCGGACGAAATTTTGCGTGGCGTAGCATTTTTCCCTGAAATTCGAGCCGGCTTTTCTGTCTGATTATTTTGCTCGTTCATAAACGAAGCATCGCAAAATTAGCCTCAATACTTAAAAAATCGCGTGAGGCTTAGATCAAGTCGTCTAACTTCACTTTGTATAGATTCGC
Organism: Candidatus Gracilibacteria bacterium; assembly: GCA_041658685.1. Classification (NCBI taxonomy): domain Bacteria; phylum Candidatus Altimarinota; species Candidatus Altimarinota bacterium. The sequence continues at coordinate 389,859 of JBAZZS010000002.1, forward strand.
AAGTTCCCGAACTTCAAGAATGTCGAGCCTTCTTTGTCGGTTCTCAACCTTTGAAACATAGGACTGAGGTTTTTTCATTTTTCTGGCTACTTCGACCTGAGTTAAACCTGCATTTATTCGTGCTTTCTTTAGGCGCTCGATCACTTCTCCGTAAGCTTTTGTGTGGAGGCTGGTCATGAAAGAATGCTAAATCCTATTTTCGGATATCCCAAAATGGGATATATTGATTGCGTTTTGATTCGTTTTAATCTGTAAAATTTTTTAACCCACTCTATATATGCCAGACCAACCAAACAAAAAATGTCCCAAATGCGCTGAACTCATCCAGGGAGACGCCAAAAAGTGCAAGCATTGTCAGGCTGATCTTAGGAGCTGGTTTATGCGCCACAAAATTTTGACCGGCATTTTAGGGCTGGTTGTATTTGTGGTAGCCGTTTCTGCTCTTGGCTCTCCTGATAAAGGCACGAGCTCCTCTACTGTGACTGTTCAGCCCGAAGAGGTGATTAGCATAACTTCCTCACAGCTTGTCTCGGAGTATCAGCAAAACGAAATCGCTGCGGACTCAAAATACAAAGATAAAACCCTTGAAGTGACAGGAAGGGTTGGCTCTATTGCAGAATCGTTTGGCAAACAATACGTAACCTTAAAATCTGACGATATAATTATCACGGTTCAGTGTTTTCTGAAATCTTCAGAGGGAGAAAAGGCTGCGACGTTATCCCCGGGGCAGTCCGTGACTCTGCAAGGGAGAAATGATGGAATGTCGTTTAACGTCACCTTGAGCGACTGCACGATTAAGTGAGAATGGAAAATTGGATAAAAAAATTGTATTTTTTGTCCCGAAACTATACCTCAATTATACGGCACATGCTTGGATTTTGTTTGTGTGAAGCCGGTTTTTGTCAGTCGATTTTTCGATAGTTTCGAGACACTCTATTTGAATTTTAACTGGTAATCAGCTTCAAAGGATAAAGTTTTTAATACGATGTTTTTATTTCTTCTTGCGGGGAAGCAGGGTATCCAGCATTTCGAAAACCAGCTTTAAATTTTCTTTGTAGTACATAGTTTTTCCGTATTCGTACACAGTGCGGTCAGCTTTTCTTTCGTTGCATGTTTTTTTGATAAATTCATGGTTGGCAATCCAATATTTTTTGAGTTGATTTTTTTCTAAAGTTTTTTCTAGCTTTTGAATTCCAAATTTAATTTCATCTAATTTTCCCTCTTGCCTTTGTTCATTTTCGGTTTTTACCGAAGAGAACATCATAATAAAATCAAGAAAATAAAAAACATTGGTTAAATTAATTTTCGTGTCAAAACAGGTATTAAATAGATATTCATTAAAATCCTTTTTAATTTTTTGGCGGTCAGTCTTTCCTTTCAGGTTGTAATATCCACACCCTATACCCGTGTGTATTTCAATATTTGATATTTGATAAATAATGAAAGCTATAAAGGAGTTCCGGATAACCTGTTCGTCGATTGGATTTAGCGGTTTTTCATATTTTACGATAGTTTCAATTTTAGCATTTTTTACCTCTTCAAATAGATTTTTTTTGGAGAATTTTTCTTTGAAAATTGAATAACATTTTTGAGATAATTCTCGCATTTCTTTTTTAAGAAGATCGATGATATTACCGTTCATTTCTGTTTTTTCGGATGGGTTTTGATGATCGATTAAGGCTTTATAAATATTGTCAAAACCGCCCTCGCGATCAATACAGCAATATAGCCTAAAGTTAAGTAGTTTATAAAACCCTACTATCCCATTGTCTTTACTTATTCTTTCTACTATTCCTTGGTCCCGAAAAATTTGGTCAGCTATTTCTTTAGTATCTTTTTCCCCTTTCTTATTAAGAATAAATATCAAATCTAAGATTAAGTTTCTACTTAGTCCGTCATCCCAGCCGCTTTCTCCGTAGGGGGTAAATTCCTTGAGGTGGCTTAGGATAAATTCGATGAGTTCATTTGTCTTTTCATAAGGAATGCGGTCTATGTTTTTTGCAATATGTCGAAAGAGCAAGCTGATATGTTTCTCAAAGTTTTTTTGAGACTCAATTTTTTTAAGCCTATCAGAAATTTTTTCGATAGTAGTTTCTCCTTTAATCAATTCATCGACCAGGTTTTCATAAAAGGAAAATTGGGTACCTACATCTAGCAGTCCACCTTGGATCACTTTTAGGTATTCTTCTAGGTTTCTACCCTCTCCTAATGAAGCTCCGTTAAAACATGCCCAAGTTGAAAATTGTTTTCGTGTGATATCTATTTTTTCTACCCTTTTTTCGTCGAATACTTTTTGAAGTAGAAATTTTTCGTTAGGATCAGGAAGATTTTCAAGATAGGTGGTATATTCTTTAGTGTTTTTGTATTTTTCCTTTTCGCTATCTTTACCTAAGAAGTTGTATCTAAGTGCAAATATGCCATTTCCCCCATCAGTTTCACTATCATAAATAGCCCTAAAAGTTTTTGGATAATTCGTATATATAAAAATAAGGTTTAGTAAATCTAGAAAGTTTATATCTATCGCATTAAATTTTTGGTTTTCCCTGATCTGTAACTTCATTAAGTTCAATACCCTTTTTACTTTCCGAAGATCGCCCACAAAATTTTTATAGTAGTAGAATTCATTAGGTGAAAAAATGACATCAATAGCTTCGAGAATTTTCCCTTCAGACGTTGGAAATATTTTTAGTGCTTCTTCTAAGAAGTAATCACGTACTTTATTTCTTTTTATTATGAGGGTTTTTTTAATGTTTATTATTTTTTCTGAGTATTCAATAAATTTTCGATGCTCTGATTTACTGCTTACCGCTGTTAATACCTCGGTATCGTAACAAAGGATATAGTTCACATTTGGCAGGTCGAAGCTTTTTTTGACAATATCGAATATTATTTTTATTTCCTTGAAGTACAATCTGTCTAAGTCATCTATTATGACGATTATTTTTTTTGGGCAGAATTTCAAATCTTTTTTTAGTTCATCAAGTCTGTCTTCCCAAGAATCTATCCTGGATTTATTGAAAGAAATCCCCCAGAGCCTGACTCCAAAATCACTAATTGTTCTTGCGTAGCGTTTTAACCCGCCTGTAACTTCAGGCAAATAATGGTCCCGTTGTATCCCGCTTAATACCTCAGAGATGAAACAGTTAAACATTTCTTTTGAGTTTTTAAAGCGGAGTGCTTCAAAATTAAGCACAATAACGCTATCTTTGTTTTTTTCTGCCCAATATTTTTTGCAATATTTCAGGAAAGTTGTTTTTCCTAGTCCCCAAGGTGCATCAATCGCGAATACGAAATTTTTTGTTGAGAGATTATCGACTACTGTCAGGGCAAAATTTTCTGCTTCTGCTTTTGTATCAAGTAAATCGAGCTCTTCTTCGGGATTATCGCTATAGAAGTTTGATTCTATCTTTTTTTTCTTTTTAAATGTTTCCGCCCAACTTAAAATTGTAGCCGGCAGTAGGATTAAATTCAAAAACAGTAAGTGTCCAATTAGGAGATCGCTTTGCTCAATTATTTTTTTGTTTAAACAGGCTGATACCAGTAATCCGAAAAAAATGGAAAAGATTACGTCGAATCTGTTAGTTTCAAGAATTTTTCGCGAAAATCCAAGAAATTTCCAGCCTATTAGACATGAAATTAATATTGCACAAAGAAAAATAGTGATCTTAAAATCTGATGTAAGGGATTGGTGGGCTACTTTAATTTTTTCATAGGTGGTACTCTGGGCAAATTCAAAAATAAACCCTGTTAGGAGCCAAGTTCCTAGAAACCATTTTATGTTTGTTGCCATTTTTTTCATTTTCGTATTTTTAGTTCTTTATACTCGCTTATTTTAAGCTAAAAATGCTTAATTTTCTATTGAAGATTTTAAAAGTGATGATTCGAGTGGTGGGCGTATAGCATCAATTTATTTGAAGGAGTAAACTTTTGATGTTAAATTTTAATTTATGTTATGGCTTTCGTTTTCGTAGATACTAGTTCCTTTTTGAGTTATTTGCTTGACCCTCTATTTAATCAAAATATTGATCTGTTTGTCAGAAACCTAGGAAGAAAGAATGTTAACAAAGATAACCTTTTAAGGGTTTTTTTTGCTCCATTGGTGGAACGATTTGAAAAACTAAGAATAAGTGTTTATAAAAGAGCTTTGAATTTATTGCTACCAGAAGTAATTGTGTCTGAAATTTATAGAAAGGTTGGGGATAAGTTGTTAGATTTCAGTCGGGAAGTCGGGAAGATATTGGATTCAGGAACTCAAGTTAAGAAGGGGGAATATTTTCAAACAAAGAAGGCAATTTTAGCGCTTATTGAAAAGCAGGGTGATAATTGCAAGAAATATCTTGAAGAAATTTTTATACATCCGACGGTTTTTGCTCTAGATTGGACGGAGCAAGCTGATAAAAATGCTAGAAAAAGAGTTGCAAATAAGGTCCCCCCGTTTAGTACAAATCCAAAAAAACAAAGGGCTGATCGTATCAACGATTGCATCGCTTTTGAGTCAATTTTGGAATGCTTGCATGATATCTTTGTGGAGCGAAAAGAAGGAGAGAAAAAAGACTGTAAAGTATTTGTAGTGACACAGGATTCAGATTATGGCTGTAATGGGGAATTGTATCCAGAAATTCAAAGAGATTTGAGGCAATACGCAGTAGATTTGGAATATCGAACCGGATTTAATGAATTGCTTGATTTTTTAACTAAAACAGATGCTAACCCTTGTGAAGATCATAACTTTTGTAGAACTTGTAGGATTCATGAAAAACCATATTTAGCTGTTTTTTCACCAGATAAATTCCAATGTTCTGCCTGCGGTAAAATATTTATGGAACATAAAGATAATCTTTTGTATGGGACTGGTTTAGTTTGTCCCTTTTGTGGTTACCTAACTCTATATAGCAAATTGAAGATTGTGTAATGATAGTTTTTTATTTTTTTGTATTATGCTAATGTTTCCTTGGATGTACTCCTCTAGTGTACTTTGAAAATTGGCTCTACAAAGCTACCAGATGGCTAAGCTAAGCCGAAAGGGTGGTACATTCTATAGACTAACTTCATGGTAAGGGCGGGGTCCGGGGTCCGATTCCCCGAGGCGGCTCCAGATTATCGATAAGGGACAACCTAACGGTTTTCCCCTATCGGGGACCCTTTTCCCTTTATCGTTGTTCGTGAATTTTTCTCTCGCTAAACTCCGTCGTAAGCCACTTCGGGGCCCACGAGACCCGAAAGTGTTCACGACTTCGTGCGCTCAAGAAAAATTCACTCACCTTATTTTATAATTTTTTACTTGTATTTAGAGCGTTAATCCATTAAATTACCGGTACTCCGGTCTCTCAAGGATATTTAACTTTATATTTTATGGCAGGCAAAAAAAGAACATACATCGATTGGCGTTGTCGCGATTGTAACAAAACGCACAGCACAAAAGATATTAATAAACGAAACGAAAATACAGCCAAAGAGTTTTCTAAATTTTGTGATCAATGTCGCGCACACAAGACGTTTTATCGCAAAGATACGAGCAAGGGAAGTTTGGGGAATAAGAAGTAAATTAATTTGTTTCCAGCAAACATAAAAATGGGGTATTTTAATGTGTGAATTTTAATTTTTTAATTTCTTCCTCCCATGTCTAAAAAAATCTCCTTGGTTTTTGGCGTTCTTTTCTTGGGTTTGTTTCTTATGACAAGTGGGTGCGGAGGATCTTTTGAAACGATTCAGGCTTCTCCGAGCGGCATTCTTTTGGAACAAGTTTTTCCTAAAGATATTGAAGTTTTTATGAGTTTTAGCACTTTGGATGAAGATCAGCGTGATTTTTTCCATTCCATCATGACTCGATTCAGTGCGGACTCGAGTTCGTTTCAAAATAAAATCATTGAAGGCCTTGATTCCAATTTGCAATCCGTGGATCTTTCTTATATCGAAGATCTTCAACCGATTTTGGGGGAAAATGGGTTCCGGTTTGGGTTGGGACTTAAGGCCGGAGGAGGAACGGATATGTTGATGGATGCTGCGTTGACGCTGGATGACGCGGAAAGAGCTCGATTGCTTTTGGGGGACCTGGAAGCAGCGGGTCGTTTTGTGCGAACCACTCGAGATGGATTTGATATTTATTCTCGAGTATTGCAATCGCCTTCTTTGGACGAAGAAAAAGAGGCAAATTCTTTGATAACAAGAGATATACCGGAAACCACGTTTTATTTTACGGTGAACGAGGATCTTTTATTGATTTCAAGTTCTGAAGATGAGCTTATGAATATGGTTAATTTAATGCGCAGTGAAAACGTGGAATCATTATGGACCGACGTAACGTATCAGCGATTTATTTCCGATTTGCCGGCGCGGCATTTGGTGGTGAGTTATGTGAATAAAAATTTATTCACTCAAGGGGTGGGGCAAATTTCCAGTTTTATGTTGACCGGGGATTCAGCAATGCAAGATTATATCATCGCGCAAGGGATGGTTTTTACGGCACAAGAGAATGCGTTACGGATTTATGCGATTTCTTTTGGGGATGAAGAAAAATTAAAGACTGATGATGTCACGTTGGTTGATTTGGCTGCGGATAAATCCCGTAAGCATTATTTGGATCAAACCATGTTGGGCGGGTCTTTATTCGGTTATTTTGAATCGTATGATTTGGCGTCCAGTTTTAAGAAATTAATTGGATTGATGACCCTTTCGAGTTCCGGAGAGGATGTGACGGAAGAAACCATTCCCGAAATTCCTGTTTTTGCTCAAGCGGAACAATTGTTGGGAATTTCAATGGAAGATTTGTTGGGGATGATGGGAGAAGGCTATTCGATCGCCGTGCATCGTAATAAAGGGTTTTTACCCGGTATTACCGTGTTGATCGATGCGTCTGACGGTGAAGTTTCCGCAAACACTTTGGTGAAAAGTTTGAATGATTATTTGTCCGTTATTTTGGGGGTTTTACAGCTTCAAAAAGGTGAATTGGCCGGGGCGATTTCCAGCCATGATCAAACGATTTTTGGAGGAGAATTTCATGTGGTGCAAGCGGATGTGGATATGTTGATGGCGCTTTACAATGCCGGAGGAGGAGCTTTTATCCTTCCCGAAGAAATTCAAGGTCTTAAACTTACGTTTTTGTTTGGGCTGACGGAAGAAGGGCGCTTGTTGATTTCAACGTATGAAGGGTGGTTGACTGAAGATCAGACGGTTTTGGCCAAAGATTCGATTTATGAAAAAACTACCGAGGATTTCCCGAAATCATCCAAAGGAATCACTTATATCAATTTTGATGAAGTGTTGAGCTATGCGAAAGAGTTTAAAATCTTTAGGGATTCGCTTAGATCCAATGCCGAGTCATTGATGCAACAATATCCGGAGCTTTTAACCACCGGAACTGAAGAGACGATAACTGAAACGTCAACAGAGCCGGTTCAACTTATCCCGGAAGGAGAAACAGAGGCCATAGACATTGATCTTTCAGTTGAGCCCGTGGTGGTAGAGGAAGAAGTTGTTGTGGAACCGGCAACGGGGATGAGCAGTGAGGAATGGGTGGATTTCCTGGATCCGCTGAAGAGTTTCGCGTGTTCGGGGATAACCAATGATACCACGATCGAATTCAATGGGGTCTTGTTGTTTGATGAGCCTTTGCAAGAATAAAATCAGCGCTTGCGATTTTTGAAGTAGAAAACCAGTCCCCAAATGAAATCGACGAAAAAGATAAGGCGCACAGCTCCATTCCCGATTAATTCTCCGCGTTCAAAACAATAGTTACCGCAGGATGGCATAACAAAAATAACATCCAGAAGGATAATAATCCCTAAAATAATCCCATCCACAATCGCCATTTTTTTAAGAAGTTTTTTGGTTTCGGGTTTCATATAAATATATTTTAACTTTCTTGATATGACTTCAAAAGGGAAAATTTTAATCGGGATTTTTTGTGGAGTGATGGCAATGGTGGGTGTGAGTTATTTTGTCTTGAATGTGAAATGGGATTTAACGCAGGTTGAAGATTCTCAACAAATGGAGCCTTGGAATATTCCTTTTATGTTGCAATCGGTTTGGGTTGAAGCGCAACAAGCGGGAGAGTCTTTTATTACTTTTATTGAAAGTGAGGGGATTGGGAAAATTGCGGTGCAAATTCAGTGGCCCGAGACGCCTCGTTATTCCGATCAAGCGCCGGTCGTGGTGTATGCCCCGACCTTTTTAACTTCCGGAGCGAATGATTTTGATTCCCTTCACGGACTTACGGATTTGGGATTTATTCAAATTGGGTTTTTGTATCCCGGACAAAAAGGACTCAATGGGATTAAAAGTGAGGGGGAAGAAGATTATGGCGGGCCGGATTCGGTCCGGGCGTTTCGAGATGTTTTGAAATTTGCTTCCGGGGAGTTGACCGATATGAATGGACGTCAATTGGATGAACTTTCGAGTATTGTTCCGGATTATGACAATGTGGGGATTTTCGCGTTTTCTCATCCCGGGATTTCGAGCACTGCGGTGTTGGGCACGTATGGAGAGGCGCTCCAGTCTGTTTCTTATTTTGTGGGTCGCGAAAATCCCACCGAGGATTCAATTACAACAAAAGAGCTTGGATATTTTGAATCGGATAAAACCAAGCCTAAAAAAGACGATTGGCCAGTGTATAATCCTTTTTATCATTATCCCGAAGATTATTCGCCCACGGGATTGAATGTGGATTATTCCGCGGTGCGATGGGATGTTTCTCTAAACAGGCCTTATTTTGACGTGAACGGAAACGCTCAAGATGATCAGGGTGATTTTCTTTTGGATGAGAAAACCCCTCATTTATTTGGCAAGCGCTGTTATTCCGCCAATCTTACCCAAGCCCTTGTGGACAATGATATTTTTACTGCAAAATCTTGGCCCGCGGATCTTGCTACTCCGGAAGAAGCTTACCGATGGTGGGCCGAGCGCGAGTCGATTTCTTATTATCCCTTATTAAAAGAATCGATGCCGGATCTTAAGGTGATGTTGGTTTTCGGGGCAAAAGATCATGTCCAACCCACCACAGATAATCCTCATACTCATCAGGCCTACGATGGATTTCATGAGACCGCGGGGTTGTGGATACGACTCAATCCGGACGACGCTTATGTGGCGTTATTGAGTAAAGCGATGGCTGAAAATTATGTCGAACATGATGCCAATACCGAACCCGAGGATTGGATTTTGATTAAAACGTGGGCTTTGCCCCATTCCGTGGTTCAATCTACGACGCTTCTTGTGGATTCCATTGAAGCCGGAAATTTTTCTTCGTTGGCCGCGCTTGCGGAAATGGCGGATCGCACGCACATGAAAAATTGGGAAAACGATTTGAGCGCCCCTTTGGTTTCTTCCGAGATTTTATGGGATTAAAATCCGTTGATCGGAATGATATAAATCGTGTCGGGGAGTGGTTCGTTTGAGTCTAAAAATAAATAAGTTTGAAGTAGGGCATAAAAAACTTCAGCCGCGGAAAGAGTGATTTTTCCGACGGTGAGCGTGGACGGGATCCCGTTTTTTTCAAGCAGTTCAAACGTGTCCGCTGTTTTTAATAAATCGTCTGTTTTAATTTCAATGGAATGATCGATGGAAAAAGTTTGGCCCGGAGCAATGAGATGAACGAGCTCGATTTGTTCGGGTAAATTTTTATTTTGATTGTAAAAACGAATTGCATTCACCAATGCTCCGAAAACATCGCTCAATTTATAGAGAGAGGTTCCATCCGTGGCACGCGCCGGAGGATTCAGTGTCCAGTTTTGAAGAAGATTCAACGCAACGAGTCGGAGTTCTTCTTTTGAAAAGAGACCTTCTTCTTTCCATGTAAGATTTTCGTTTTGAGAAGATGAAATCTCCGGACCTGAGAGGGTCAGTAAACTCGCTAAATTATTTTCCGAGGGAAGCATAAATGTGTCTTTGTCTTTGCACCCGGACATGATAATGAGAAGTCCGATGATTAACATCAATAAACCCGAGGTTCTTTTTTTTGGCATAAAAATGACATTAGGCGCCGGGCCCCTTTAAGACTTTTTGATACTCGAGTTTATAAATGTGAAGGAAGGTGAGACAGAGGGATAACAAGTAAGGTGCAATGATCAACCCGGGTAATCCCATGGTGAAAATGCCTCCCAAAATGGTGATGAAGCTGAGCAAGGGATGAATGCGTGCTTTTTCTCCAATCACAAGAGGTTTGATTAAGTTGTCGACCGTGCCTACAATAAAGGTTCCCCACAGTGCCAAGAAAAGGGCGGCAATCCAGTGTCCCGTTGCCAAGAGAATAATCACGGCTGGGACCCAAATGATCGTGGATCCGATATAGGGGACAATGGCGAAAAAAGCCATGACTGTGCCCCAAAATGCCGCGTCTCCGATGCCGGCCAAGGCAAATCCGATGCCTCCCAGAAATCCTTGAAACATGGCGGCCCCAAAAATTCCATACAAAATACCTTTGCTCATGTTTCTCAGTTTGTCGAATAAGATTTTTCGATATTCTTGAGCCATGGGAAGAATGTCTTTGATTTCTTGGACCAAGCGGTCGCCATCTCGTAAGAAAAAGAAAATGGAAAGAATTAAAACAAAGAAATGAACCGCCAAAACCGAAAGTTCTTTGGCGATATTCGTGCTTTGATTCATTAAAAATTGACTCACGTTTTGGATGAGAGTGGTAATGAATCCCACCACATCCGTTGTTTTAATGGGAAGGGTGTTGGTGATGTTTTGCAAATATTTGTAAATTTCACTGAATTTGGCGTTGGTTTCAATGATTTTTGGAATGAGATGAAAATCCGTAGAGAGGAGGGTTTCGACTTTTAGCTCGATGTAAAGATACATATCAATGGCTTGGCCGGTGATGTAGGAAATAAACCAGCTGACCGGAACCAGCACGACGGCGAGGATTACAAAAAGACTGATGAGTGTAGCAATGGTTCGTCGGCCTTTGACTTTTTTAAGGACGACTGAATGGATCGGATAAAAACCGGTGGCAATGACCGCTCCGATCACAATAGAGGGGATGAACGGGCTGATGATCCAAATCAAGGTGATCATCAAAGCCAAAAGACCTCCGAGAAGGAAGTATTTGGGAAGATTGCTGGTGTTTTTTGAGTGGAGAGGGGGCATGTTTAAAGTTTAGAGCGGAATTATAAAAGGGGGAAGAGGAAATTGGAAATTATTCATTTTTGTCCGGTGGCAAATTGTAATAGCTCACCAGGAATTCTCCGAGCGGTTTAAAGGTCGGACCTGCGGTGGCGGTGCACCATTCGCTGGTTTTTGGGCGATCCATTTTTATGAGGACGACGAATTGAGGATCTTCGATGGGGGCGAATCCCACAAAAGTCACGATTGTTGTTCCGGCTCCTTTAAGCGCTACGCCCCATTTGTATGTTTGGGCGGTGCCGGTTTTCCCGGCTACATAATTGTTGGGAAGTTTTCCGAGGGGCACGGCGTTTTCGATGACCGCGGTCATCATGGAGGTGATTTGGGCCGCGGTTTCTTCGCTGATCACGCGTCGTACGGTCTTTGGACCAAATTCTTGCTTTGTGCCATCCGGTGATTCGATGTAATCCACGATGTAGGGTTGCATGAGAATTCCGTGATTGGCGATGGCCGAAAGGGCGCTGATGAGTTGAATCCCGGTTACGGTTAACCCTTGGCCAAAGGATTTTGTCACCATTTCCGAGTCGGCCCAGTCTTCGTAATATTCAAGTTGGCCGGGGTGCTCATTGTCGAACTCGATGTTGGTTTTTTCCGCAAAACCAAAGGTTTTGATGTAGTCGTAAAATAAAGCTGCTCCGAGTTTGAATGCTATAAAAACCATTCCCGTATTGTCTGAATGGATGAGGACTTCCGTCATCGTGGAAATGCCGAAATATTCGTCATTGAAAGTTTTAATAAAATATTCATCGACTTGTACCGGACCCGAGCTGTTGAAGGTGGTGTAAGGCGTGACTTCTCCGGCATCGATGGCTGCGGCCATGGCAATGGGCTTAAACACCGAGCCCGGCTCATACGGTAAAGTCACGGCTTTTAATTGGTAGACCTCGGGGCCGAAATCATTTTTATATTTGTAATATTGGTTGATGTCCGGGTCATAAAAAAGTTCAATGCGTTCGTCCGGATCTTTTCTCAGATAAAGATAGATACGTTCATTGTCTCCTTCGCCAACGCGGTAAAGGTTATCGATTTGGTCTTGAGTGAGGTCGATTTTTTCGAGATCGTAAACTTCCCCATAGTTGTTCGGGTCAAAAGTGGGGTAATGCGCCATGGCTAAAATTTTCCCGGTGGAGGGTTCCATCACAATCAAGAATCCGCTGTCCGCTCGATACGTTTCAACGCCGGTTTGAATGACTTCTTCGGCTTTGGCTTGGATGGCGCGATCAATAGTGAGGACGATATCGGATCCGTTCACGGCGTCTCGAATTTCACTGTCTCCCACAGTGATGGGGTTTCCGCTGGCATCGAGTTGAGAAGAGAAATAACCGTCTTTTCCGCGTAACTCTTCGTCAAACGCTTCCTCAATCCCGTATTGACCTTCCCCTAATCCGTTTACGTAACCTAATACTTGTCCTCCCATGGTGCCTTCCGGGTAGTAACGATAATATTCTTCTCTGAGTTTTATCCCGGCAAAAACTTTGGGTTCGGCTTCCATGATCGCTTCGATTTTTTGAGATGTTTCGTACGGGAGTTTTCGTTTTAAAATCACGTAACGGTTTTGGCCTTCCAGGATGGTTTCCATTTGGGCGGGGTCTGTGTCTAATATTTCGGCGAGTTTTTTGGCCGTGGCTTTTTTGTCGGAAATGAGGGAAGGGTAGGCATAAAGATCTCCATTTTTCGTCACTTCAATCCCTGAAATAGTGAGACCGGAAATGGCGGACGCATCTTCGGGGTCCAATGCTTCGGTGATTAAAATCACGGAGCGCGTTTTTTGACCGAGGATGTTGATGAGTTCTTGTTGAAACAATGAAAAAAGTTCTTCATCGGAGTGGAGGCGGAGATCGTTGTAAGAAAGAGCGAGCTCTTCGACAGGTGAATCAATGGTCGTTGTGTCCGGGGTTGATTCGGTGGTTGGTTCCGTAGGAGGGATTTCAATCGAGGTCTCGGTTGGGGTTTCGGTATTAAAAAGTTCCGGGTGTTCGTTTTGTAACGTTTCAAAACGTTCTTGGTCTCGTTGTTGTTCGGATTTCAAGTTGAATAAAAGTGGAGCCAGTTTTTCTCCCACGTAACTCGAATTTTCGAGAAGAACCGGATCGGCGTAAATGAATTTAAATGTCGTATTCGTGGCTAGCGCGTACGGTTCTCCGGAGTTTCGATCTTGAATTAAAATGTTTCCACGGCGGGCCGGGATTTCGGTGTAGCCTTGGTTTTTTTCGAATGCGATTTTCGAATAATAATCCGAGCGTAAGACTTGCAGATAAAATAATTGCGCAAAAATGATAAAAGCGAACATCAACCCAAACCCCATAACAAAAGTCATGCGATTGAGGGGGAGTTCGCGAAAGGTTAAACGGGATGATTTAAAAAGCTTTTGGAGGGACATGTTCTTTTCATACCATTTAGAAAAGCGAAAGGGAAGAATTTTTATTCGAATGGGAGCAAAACGCCTCGGATCATGATTCTCGGCGTTTTTTCCTTTAAAATTCTCATAAAAATTTCCCCTTCCACTTTTCTTTTTTAAATTATTCTAAAACGATTTCATTCAACTCCTCCATGGTGTTGAGGTCGTTTGCCCGGATGCCGTAATTGCTTACAGTGTAGAGATAGTTGTCCATGTAGGCGCCGCGTAAAATGTTTTTGGTTCTTGACCAATAGTCATCGCTCGTGAATTCGTTGTCTTCATAATGGGTGATGATTCCCTTAAGGGTGAATCCGGTCTCCAAATCCAGATCGTAGACGTAAAATCCTTGACTCACATAGGTGCCATACGTGTTGGCCTCTGCGTTTTCGTCTTCCACAATTGCAAGGGTGACCGGAAAGCCGAGGAGCCCGGTTGTAGCGTTGAAGAGAAGCGCTTTGTGGTTGTACAAAACCTCGCTGGTGGTGCCGCGATCTCCGATTCCAACACTATATTCTTGAATTGGGTTGGCCGGATCCGTGACATCGAAGAGAGCGATTTTCATTCCTTGATACCATGCAAAATCTAAGCCTCGTGCGGCTTCTTCCAAGGCATCGGCTTCTTCGGCATCGAGCCCGAATCCGATGATATGATTCTCGTCATACGGTTGTAGATAATCGCTGAAGCCCGGGATTTTAAGTTCGCCCATGACGGTTGGATTTGTCGGGTTGGAAAGATCAACGACAAATAGGGGGTCGACTTTTTTGAATGTCACAAGATAGCCGCGATCCCCGATGAAGCGCGTGGAATAAAGCGTTTCTCCGGGCGCAAGGCCTTCCAAGGTTCCCACAACATCCATATCTTGATCCATGACGTAGAGATTGTTGGTGGCAGGAGTGACAACGTCCCATAGGTCTCCTTTGGTTGTGGCAATGCGGAAATAATTGTCATTTTCATCCATACTGAATTGATTCAAAATCGTGCCCGGCACTTTTCCCGACGCTTCATAATTGAGTCCGCCGTCTGTGAGTGAAAAGCGATGCACGAGCGTTTTTCCATTGGACCAATCGTAATAATAATTGCTGCTGTCGTAATTGGTGGACGTGATGTAAAGATTGTCGGTGGAGGAATAGATATTTTCGCTGTTGCCCACGATGATTTCTTTATCAATTGCACTTTGCGGATCACCAAGGGGGATGCCGAGAGCAATGAGATAATTCCAATCCCGTGTTTGTGGCATGTACTTGATGTCCGTGCAACTTGCTAGGATTTGTTCTTTTCCCGAGTCTCCTGCGGTTGAGTCGTAGTAACGAGGGAGCAATTCGTCGACATTGAGGGTTTCCGGATCATACCAATAATCAAAGTCGAATTTATTCAATACTAAATACAGGGTGTTATTGATTTTTCGCGAATCGCTGTAGTCGCCGTCAAAAGAAAGTACGCGCGTGCGCACCGGGTTGGTTCGGTCCGAAATGTCGTAGGTTAAAATTGAAGTTCGGTACGTATGGTAATAAGGGAAATAATCATCGTATCCATAATCGTAGGTGTAGTCGTAATTGTATGTGGAGCCGACTACAATCAATTGATTGCCGTCCACATACATTTCCGTGGGAGAAAAATTATTATCGTCAAAAACAATGGTCGAGACTTCTTCAAGTTGGTCGGCGGGAAAAGCGTGCACAATATGAATGGAATAATTGGGGGTCCAAGTGTCGTAATCGTATGCGTTTTTTACAAAATAAAGATATTCGCCGTCGTTTTTGACAATGTCGGCTTCATCCACGCCTGTGACCTGGACATTGGTGGTGGAATAATCCGTGCTTTTGGTCCCGGAATCTGAGCTTGGAGCTTCGGTGGGGGCTTGGACAGCGGTATCGTTTGAATTCGTGTCACTTCCGGTCGCATCACTTATTTCTTCATAAATAAGGTAATTCGGTGCGTTGCTTAAAAAGAGTGATTTGAGTTCATCACACGAAGAAATCGGGCTTAAATCGCCTTCCAATTCTTCATAATTGAGAGAAACAATGTCAGTGGGTTGTTCTTCGACGCGCCAAATGACTTCCGCCATTTCGCCGCGCGCAATTTCTTTGTCGAGATCGCTGATGGAGGTTGGAATTGCGGAAAGATCGGCCAAGGGTACGACGTATTGTCGATACCAGGGATCGGTATCCGTGCTTGCGGCCGGAGTGATTTCGAGGGCATTCACGATGATTTTGCTGGCTTCGGCAAAATTGATTTCATTCGCAGGGAGGAATGTTCCGTCGGAATAACCATCCACGATGCCGAGAGTTTTTCCGTAACACACATAAGGAGCAAACCATTCGTCCGCCACATCCGAGAAACAATGCGAGCCCGTGGGATTGTCCGTGATGCTTCCGATCACGATTTTCATGAATTCCGCTCGATTGATTTTATTGAGGGATTGGAACGTGTTGTCCGGGTAGCCGCTTACAATGCCGTTGTCTTTCATCCAGGTGATGGCGTCTACGCTGGGGTCGTCGGAGGAGAGGTCCGGAAAGGGGGTGGTTGCATTGTCGGGTTCGGCGGTAGCTAATGCGGAAATTGGGCCGGAGAAAACGAGAAAAGCGCTGATGAGGGCGTAAAGGAAAGTTTTTTTCATATTTTTTGAATTTTAAAAATTAAATGTTAACAATACCGTCACTTATATTAACGTAAAGTTGTGATAAAACATTACTTTTTGTTGTGGACAGGAAGAGGTCCTTTCGTTTTGATGTGTTTTATGTTAGGAATACATGCGTCATTTAATTTTAATTTATGTATCAAAAAACAGTTTTAAAGAGTGGATTGCGCGTGCTTACCGAGGCGATCCCAAGCACCAAATCGGTCACGGTTTTGATTTTGGCACGAGCCGGGTCTCGGTGCGAAACCAAGTCGATTTCCGGGATTTCACATTTTTTGGAGCACATGTTTTTTAAGGGCGGTGAAAAATATCCGGACACCAAGGCGGTTTCCGAGGCCATTGATTCCATCGGTGGCGAATTCAATGCTTTTACGGGCAAAGAATACGTGGGTTATTACGTGAAAGTCGCGTCTGAGCATCGTGCCGTTGCGCTCGATGTGCTCGCGGATATGTTGGTGACAGCTAAGCACGACCCGCATGAGATCGACAAAGAGCGAGGGGTGATTATGGAGGAATACAATATGTATCAAGACACGCCGATTTATCAGGTGGGGTGGGATTTTGAAAAATTATTATTCGGGAATCAGCCTCTCGGATGGGATCAAATCGGGGATAAAGAAGTGATTTTGCGCGTGACGCAGGAGGATTTTAAAGCGTATCAGAAAAAGTGGTATGGCTCGGATTCAATTGTGATTTCCGTGGCCGGGGATGTGCATCATGATGAAATGGCGCAATCGATTGAGGGATTATTTCCGTTGAAGAAGCGCGAAAACGTTGAAAAATGGGTTGATTTTAAGGCTAATGAAATCGGAGAGCGAGTGATTTTGAAGGAGAAAAAAACGGAACAAGGCCATCTTATCATTGGTTTTCCGGCGTACCCGGATCGACACCCGGATCATTTTGCCGAAAAGTTGTTGTCGATTATTTTAGGCGGGAATATGAGTTCTCGAATGTTTTTGAATGTTCGCGAAGCCAAGGGATTGGCGTATTACATTCAAACTTCAACCGATGATTATATGGACACCGGGGTGCTTTCAACACGAGCCGGAGTGGATTTGAAACGGGTCGACATGGCGGTGCCTGCGATTCTGGAGCAATACCGGTTGGTACGTGATAAAGGTGTGCCTGAGACGGAATTGCAAAAAGCTAAGGATTATATGAAGGGCCGCATGGTGCTTTCCCTTGAAGATTCCGAGGAAGTCGCGCATTTGTATGCCAAATATGAGGTTTTGCATGGTGAGGTTTTGACTCCAGAGGAAATCATGAAGGCCGTGGATCGGGTGACAACGGAGGATGTGAATCGTGTGGCTAAGGATTTATTTCAAGAAGATCGGGTTTATTTGGCCGGAATAGGGCCTTGGGAAAACCCGGAGCGATTTAAAAAGTTGTTGAAATCCGCTTAAAACGTTAAAATCGTTGCGGCTTAATTCTTTAAAAAAATAATTTATGGCCATGGAACGCACACTCATTTTAATCAAACCGGACGCGATTCAACGCGGATTGATCGGGGAAATTGTGGGGCGATTTGAACGCAAAGGGCTCAAAATCATCGGATTGAAAATGATGTCCTTGAATGAGGCGATTTTACGAGAACATTATGCGCATTTGGCGGATAAGGCGTTTTATCCGAGTTTGGAAAAATTCATGATGGGCTCTCCCACGATTGCGGTGTGTATTGAAGGAGTGGAAGTGGTGAATGCGGTTCGATTGTTGTGCGGGATCACTAAGGCGCGTGCCGCGGAAGCGGGTTCGATTCGCGGAGATCTGGCCATGAGCCAAGCGTGTAATGTGGTGCATGCCTCGGATTCTTCTGAAAATGCTATAAAAGAAGTGAGCCGTTTCTTTAAAGAAAATGAACTCTACGATTATCAAAAAACCGAATACGAACACGTTTACAATGAGGAGGAATTAGCCGTTTAGGTGAGTCGATGGCAAAGTTTTTTGTAATCGTCAATCGAACTTTATGATAAAAGCGTGATTTTGAGATGATTTAGTGGTATAATAATTAGATTAAAAATAAAAACAAAACCTTGATGTCGCGCTTTACGATTTATTTTCTCAAAATTTTAAAAATCGGGTTTCCGCTTATCATAGGCGTTTTTTGTGTTTTTTCCGGTTCGATTTTGGCTCATGCCGCCACTACCCGAACTTGGGATGGAGGAGGGAGCGGAAACAACTGGAGCACTAAGGAAAATTGGTCCGGAGATACGGTCCCTACTGTGGACGATTGGGTTGTTTTTGATGGAAGTTCTTCCACCAAATCTTCTACGATTGATTCTTCTTTTGCCGGGTCTATGGCCGGGATTACAATCCATTCCACTTATACCGGGACCCTTACTCAAAGTCGTACCTTGACCATTGGGTCGGCGGGTTTCGTGCAGGCCGGAGGAACGTTCAATGGAGGATCTTATAACATCACTTTGAATGGAGATTTTACTTTTTCCGGCGGGACGTTTAAGGCGCCTTCAAAAATCGTTTATATCAATGGAAATTTTACGCATACCGCAGGCGGGACTTTTACTCATAACAGCGGTACCGTTACTTTTAGCGCCACCTCCGGATCAAAGGTCTTTGATTTTAATACCTCTGATACTTTTTATCATTTTACCGTGAATGCGCCGGGAGGAGAGATGTCGATCGCCGACGGGGATTCGCTGATTGTGGCTGGGACATTGACGTTTGTTGATGGAGTCGTAAATGGAGCTTATTTGGAAGCGCAGGGATCCACCACTACGGTTGGAGCCGGATTTGACGGAGGGAATGCCACGCTTAAATTTAGTGGATCGAGAACGAATCAATCGTTTTCTTTGTCCGGGGCCGAAGACAAATACAACGGATCGATTATGGTGAATAAATCCAGCGGTACGGTGACGCTTTTTTCCGGGCTCACTCTTGAGCCGGGTTCCAGTTTCTATATGACGGCCGGAACGTTTTTTCCTTCGACGTATAATTTTACGATGCCGGCGGGCGGGACGTTTTATCAACAAGGTGGTACATTCAACGGGGGAAGCGGGACATGGGATATCGATGCGGATTTAACAATCACCGCCGGGGCGTTTAAAGCCACTGCCGGGACATTGTTTTTTAGCGGGACATGGAATCATTCGGTTGTTACCGGAGGGTTTAATTCCAATGGCGGGACCTTTGTTTTTGACGCGTTCAGTGACACCGCAAGTTCTAAAACTTGGGAGATTTATTCTTCCGAAGGGTTTTATAATCTTACGATCCATTCACCCAACGTGGAATTGAATTTGGGAGCGGGGGATTATATTAATGTTTCCAATCAGTTGATTTTGATGGATGGGGCGGTGAACAATGGATATTTTCAAGTGATTGCACCGTTGGTGCAAGTTGGCCCCGATTATGACGGAGGAAATACGATTTTAAAATTTAACGGGACCAATGCTCAAGTGTTTGATCTGACCGGAGCCGAAGATCGATGGGACGGATCGGTTTATAGTATTAAAACCGGAGGAACGATCACATTGGCTTCGGATTTGGTTCTTCAAGCCGGAGCCGCTTTTAATATGTATTACGAGGGGGGTGCGTTTGATTGCGGAACGCATAATTTCACTTTGCCTGCTGGAGGTGCTTTTACTCTTTCGGCCGGGTCTTTTAATGGTGGAAGCGGGACCTTGGATATCGATACGCTGATGACGATTTCCGGGACCGGACAATTCATGTCAACGTCCGGAAATTTTTATGTTGGAAATAATTTTAATCATTCCGGTGGTACGTTCAACGCCAATCATGGCACCGTGATTTTTGATGGGGATATTTTGGATCGAACATTTAATTCGTTGGAATCGGATTCGTTTTATAATTTTACGATTCAAACCGGGACGATTTCTTTGAATGGAGAGTCCTTGATGGTGACGGGTATTTTTAACAATAATGGAGCGCTTCGATTGAGAGGAGATGAAATTTTGTCTTTGGTTTCGGATTCGGATTCCGGGGTTATTGAATTGGTCGGAGATGCGGATGCGGCTGAAGATCTAATTGTGATCCCGTCGATTTTTGGATCGGTTTATAATCTTATGTTTAATCCCGCGGATGGAGTCATGGATACGTTTGTTTTGAGCGCTCCCTTGGAGGTGAATGGGGATTTGACGATTGCCTCCGGGACTTTGGATGTGAGTGAAAATTCATTTGGAGTGATTGTGGCCGGGAATTGGATGAATTATGGAGCGTTTTTGGCGCGTAATGGGACGGTGACGTTTGATGATGCGGGGAGAATGTCGACGATTTTTGGGTCGCATAATTTTTATAATTTGAATGTAACCACTCCCGGGAAAGCGGTTTATTTTCCGGCGGGCGGCATGCAAACGATTTTAGGAACCATGACCCTGGCCGGATTGGCGGATCAAAAAGTGATGTTGCGGAGTACGGAGCCGGGTGTGTATTGGGGTTTGAATGTTGTAAATTCTTTGGTGGCCAATGTGGATGTTTCGGATTCGGATGCGTCGTTCGGGCCTTGGATTGATGCCGGGGCCACGTCGATTTTCATGGATCATAATGTCAATTGGTATGCCAATGATCCTCCGGTTGTTTCCGGGATTTCCGCCGCTCAATTGCAGGATGGAACCGGAATTGTGACGGTTTCTTTTGTTGTGGATGATTCGGATTTAAACGATACGGTTCAAGCGTTGGTGGAATACAATGTGGGTGCGGGTTGGCAAAAAGCCACGCTTTCGGAGGAGGCTTCGACGATTTTTGCGACGCATGGTTTGCCGGCTATTGATAATGACAATGTGTGGCCGGTTGGAAATGATTCCGGGTTTATAGTGACTTCTTCCGGCGAAAATACGATTTCGGTCCAATGGCTTTCCTCTGCGGATGTGCCGATGGCGGATGTTTCCGGTGCGCAAGTGCGAATCGTGTTGTTTGACGGATTGGAAACGAGCGAAATTGTGTCTTCACCCGAGTTTGCCTTGGATCATGGGGTGCCGACCGGACTTGCGGATTTTGTGTCTCTCGGAACCACGTCTTCTTCGATTCAAATGGGATGGACACCGGTGGCGGATTCTCATTTTGATCATTATGAAATTTGGGTGGGACCAATATTGGAAGAAGTGGAAAATCAATCCGGGAGTGCTTTAAAATGGGATTCTTTTCATGATGCGAATTTGACGACGATTTCCACCTCAACCACAACGATCATCGGGCTTTTGGAAAATACGACTTATTATTTGAAAATTTTTGCACGGGATGCGTATGGGAATAAAACAAGTTTGCCCGTGATTTCCGTGAATACTAATGCGCGACCGCGTGCGATTTCGTTTGCCGCGTTGCCGGTTATGGATGGGGGCGGAGAGGTTGTTCTTTCTTTTACGGTTCAGGATTTGGATGGCGATGATGCACTTCAAGCGTTGGTGGAATATGAAGTGGGGGCGGGGTGGCAAAAAGCCACATTGTCCGAGGATCCAAGTGATGTGACTGCAACGCAGGGTTTTCCGAAAATTGAAAACGATAATGCTTATCCCATTGGAAATTCGGACGGATGGATTATGACTTCTTCGGGGGATAATGCCGTGACTGTGGTGTGGCTTTCCAAAACCGATGTTTCGACCGCGGACCTTGCAACCGCGCAATTTCGAATTACGTTTTATGATGGAATTGAAGCCGGAGATGCCACGCTTTTAACGGATGTGGTTTTGGACAATGCGGCGCCTTTGCCTGTTGCGGATTTTTCAACACTTTCGACCACGTCCACGACCGCTCAATTGGCATGGACCGCGACTGCGGATTCTCATTTTGATCATTATGAAGTGTGGGTGGGAACGGATGCGGTTGAGGTGGAAAGTCGGTCCGGATCTGCGATGGAATGGGATGCGGAGGATGACGTGAATTTAAATACAATAACCACGAATTCAACGTCACTCATCGGATTACTGGAAAATACAATGTATTCGGTTCAACTTTTTGCCATGGATGCGTATCATAATGAAACCGCGTCTTCCTTGGTGTCTTT
This sequence comes from Candidatus Gracilibacteria bacterium, assembly GCA_041658685.1. NCBI lineage: Bacteria > Candidatus Altimarinota > Candidatus Altimarinota bacterium. The sequence goes on from JBAZZS010000002.1 coordinate 411,987, forward strand.
TTCAACCAATGCCACGCCTACGGTTTCGGAGGTGACGGCAACGCCGCTCAGTCATGAAAACGGATTGGTTTCAGTTCAATTCACTTTTAATGATTTAAACGGTCAGGACGGACAAGCGCTGGTGGAATACACAACGGGCGGAGAGTGGCAAAAAGCGACTTTATCCGAATATTTATCGGCCACGACAGCGACATTTGGAATACCGGATGTTGAAAATGACAACGCGTATCAACTTGGCAATTCCGATGGATTTATTCAAACGTTCGAAGGCGCCAATACGATAACGATTTTGTGGGATTCTTTTGCGGATGAAGAAAATTTGGATTCCGATCATGTTCAAATTCGCGTGACGCCTTATGATGGAATTGAAACCGGAGAGACGGTTGTCACGGATGAATTTGTGATGGATTATTCGGGGCCTGTTGGGATGGCGGATTTTGTTTTAACAATATCGGAGGCGCAGTTTATGGGGACGTGGACGCCGGTTTCAAGTGAATCGCATTTTTCGCATTATGAAATGTGGGTGGGTTTGTCCGCGGAAGAAGTTTTAGCCCGAGCCGGGAGCGCGATGGAATGGGATGAAAATGATGACGTGACCATGAGTGTGATGGGTTCGGGGAGTACGATTGTTGTGGGGGTGGAACCGATTGCCGGGAATACGTATTATGCGGGGTTGTGGGCGGTTGATATTTATGGAAATGAAAGTGCCCCGTTGACATCGACATTGAGTATTCCTTTGCCTACGGTTCCGGTTGAGGATGAAGAAGAGACTCCGGTTGAAGAAGAAGAAGAAGAGGCTCCGGTTGAGGATGAGGAAGAAGCTCCGGTCGAAGAAGAAGAAGAGGCTCCGGTTGAGGATGAAGAAGAGGCTCCGGTCGAAGAAGAAGAAGAGGCTCCGGTTGAGGAAGAAGAAGAAGCTCCGGTCGAGGATGAAGAAGAAGCTCCGGTCGAGGATGAAGAAGAAGCTCCGGTTGTAGAAGAAACGCCGTTTGTTGTGGTTCATTCCTCCGGTGGGGGTGGAGGAAGCTCGGGTTGGTCTCATGTTGGAAGTTCGGTTTCTCAAGAAGTTACTGATGAAGCTATTTATGGGGCTGCGGACGAAGTGGCAAGCGATGAAGTGGTAAGCGATGAAGTGGTAAGCGATGAAGTGGTAAGCGATGAAGCGGTAAGCGATGAACCGGTGAGCGATGAAGTGGCAAGCGATGAACCGGTGAGCGATGAAGTGGCAAGCGATGAAGTGGTGAGCGATGAAGTCTTCGAGGGCGTATCTTTGGAAGTACCTTCTATTGATACCTCGGAGATTTCGGCTCCCGAAGCCATTGTAACGGTCGATGCTTTTGCTCAAACCGGTTTATCGGCTGATCCTGTTTCAAACGTTACGTTTATTCAGTCTTTATTTGTTCCCGCCGGATTTTCTTTAAGAACTCAAGTCGCTCAACTTTCTTTCCGTTTTTTGGTGGATAGCGCACTCCAAAATATTGATACGTACGCGAAAGCGATGGCGATGATGGTGAATCAAGCTTCTTTACATTCGGGTGCCGAGTTTTCCGTGCAACAACCGTCCGTGAATGCTTCGGGGCATGTGGCGTACACCCCCAATGATGTTTCTTCTCGTAAAATATTCGGGGTGGAAAGAGAAATGCTGCTCAAGGTATTATGTCGGGCTCGAAAGTAATTTTTATTTATGACTCAAGAAATTTTTCTTTTGCTTTCCGGTTTATACTTGGCGTGGAGTCTTGGGGCGAATGACGTGAGCAATGTGGTGAGCACGGCCGTGGGATCCAAAACGATTTCGGTTCATCGTGCGGTTTTGTTTTTTGTGCTGTTTTCCTTGATCGGACTTTTATTTTTATCCGGGCCCGTGGTGCGAACCGTGAGTTCCGGGATTGTGCCGGCGGAATTGATGACAATCCCGCATGCCATTATTGTTTTATTCACCGCTGCGGCATGGATTCATTTTGCAACATGGAGGAAGTGGTCGGTGTCCGCGAGTGAATCCATTATTAGTGGGGTGATGGGAGTGGGGCTCGCGGAAGGATTGAAAACCGGAATGGATTTGGTTCATTGGCCTATGGTTTTAAAAATGGTTGGGGTGTGGTTTTTTTCTCCATTTATCGGGTTTTTGGTTGGATGGATTTTATTTAAAATTTTTCATGGGTTTGTGCGACATCGACATCTTTATTTCAGTGATGCTTTTAAAGATTTTTGTAAACGTCCTTTTTGTGCGTTTTGTGATTGGTTTTCCGGCAATATGGCGAGACGAGAGCGATTTTTTAAGGGAATTTTATTGTTGTCCATGGGGTATATGGCGCTTGCGTTTGGGGCCAGTACGTTGGCGACCACGGCCGGGGTGTTGCATTCCGGGGTGATGGCCGATGGGGGAATTTTGAGTTTTGATTGGGATGAAAACACCATTTTTGTTTTAATGAAGGTCTCTGTTATTTTTGTCATGGTGGTTGGAGTTTTGACGTATGGGAAAGGTTTGATTGATCTTTTGGGAAGTCATTTATTGAAGTTGAATCCTTTGCGGGGGGCGGTGATTCAAACGGCTGCGGCGACTGTGATTATGGGGGCCGCTTTAATGGGCTATCCGGTGTCTTCGACCGGGATTTTTATCGGGGCTTTTTTGGGTGTGAATCGAGGAGATGATCATTCGCATTTAAAAAGTCATGCGGCCGCGCATTTAAAAATGGCGTTTTTGGTTACGATTCCCGTGACTGCGGTGGTGGCGGGATTGCTGACGTGGGCTTGGTAGTATCAATATAAAGGGCGACGTAAAGCTTTTTTCGGATATGCCCATCCACGCACGAAGCAAAGCGAAGTGCGCTTTCCCTCGAATTCCGTATTTTTTCTAATCAAAATGTCTCTTAAATGCTCCATTTTCAGTTGTATGATGAATCTTCAACACTTTGCTGATTTCAACTATTTCTCAGGCGCACTCCATTTTATTCCGTGCGTACGCTAACATGTACGCGCTTCACGACAAATGGGGGATCATGATCCCCAATTTGGATGGGAAAATATCCTCAAAAATCCTCGCGCCTCTCTTTATATTTCTTGGATTTGGAATTAGTATAGGGTATCGTTTAAAGGATGAAAATTGCCTTACCAATGCCATGTTTGATGGGGGTTCTCAATGTGACCCCGGATTCGTTTTCGGATGGTGGGGATTTTTTGAGTGTTGAAAAAGCGATCGAACGGGGGTTGGAGATGATGAGTCAAGGGGCTGCGATTCTTGATATTGGCGGGGAGTCGACCGGGCCCGAGTCTCAAGAGGTTTCGCTGGAGGAGGAGTTGAAACGCGTGATTCCCGTGATTCGGGGTTTGCGAGAAAAGAATCCTGAAATAATGATTTCCATTGATACGTGGAAGGCGGAGGTGGCGCAACAGGCGTTGGAGGCCGGGGCGACGATGGTGAATGACGTGACTGCGCTGCGTGGAGATCTTGAGATGGCGAAAGTGGTGGCCAAGGCGAATGTGCCGGTGATTTTGATGTATTCCAAGGATGCGACGGCACGCACAACGTCAAAAGCGGTGGATTATGAGGATGTCATTCAAACGATTCGGGATTTTTTGGCAGCGCGAGTGACGGTGGCGGAGGCGACGGGAATTCGACGTGAAAATATCTGGATTGATCCGGGCATGGGTGCTTTTGTGAGCAAAAAAGGGTGCTACAGTTTGGAGATTTTGCGACGGCTCGAGGAATTAAAAACGCTGGGATTGCCGATCGTGGTGGGTGCGTCTCGCAAGGGCTTTATTGGGGAATTTTGCGGAGGGAATGGGCCCAAGGATCGATTGGAAGGTTCGTTGGCTGCGGCCACAATCGCACTGTTAAATGGCGCATCCGTGATCCGGGCGCATGACGTGAAGGAGCATGCAAGGGTGTTGAAGTTGGTGGGGGCCGGTTTATGAATATACTAGCGAGTAGCTGAAGCGTCCCAATTGTTCCATATACTAGTTGTTGGATCTAATTCTCTTTCCAGTACGTCTTTCGTGTCTTTATAAAAATTGTCCTGTATTTGTTGAGATAGGGCGTTTATGGCTTCAAGCACTTGCATTGCGGAAGCCCTTTCTTTTAAGTCCTTAAAATCAATGCCGTTTGATCCGTCTTTTACCTCGGTACAACCAATATCTTCATTTCTTTGTATTGCTTCAAGAATTTTAGTGAGTTTGTAATTTTCATCTTCGATTCTTTTAAAAGCTCTGGTCCGAACGAGCGGGGTTGCTTTTGGATTTTCAAATAATTCTTTAAAGTAAGTATTGTCTTTTTCTAAAACCCATTCCCTATCTCTTGAAAGGGTTATTGCGTCGGCGGCAACATTACCCGCGTTTGTAGTCAAATGAGCGTCGATGATCATTCGAAGCGCTCCTTGATCCTTTCCTAATACCCCTAACATTAGGAATATTTCATCCTCAATGCGGTTTTCAATTTGAGCCGCTTTATTATTGTCTTGATCGTCCGGGTCGAGAATAAGGTGCTCTTGCAATTCACTTGTTCTACGTTCGATGTATTCCGTTAATGATGGCTGATCTTGGAGAATCTCCAATGCTTCCTTTGGTGTAAAATCCTTTTCCTGTATTGCTTCCGTTGCTCTTGATATCGTATTTTCTGAAACGGTGGCTAATTCGGGGTTAATCGTTTCGATTGTAGGAGTGGTTTCTGTCGGATGAGTTGGTTGTTTGTCGCACGCCGGCGTTGCCACGGTAAAAGCTGTAGCAATAAAAAGATCTCTGGCTAATGTGTTCAAATGCATATTTGAGAGTTAAATTATGTTGAGGGAGTTATTTAATCACTAAGTGTGATTTTTGTCAATAGGTTCAGGTTTTTCATTGTTCAATTTTAAATTCACCTACGATGGCTTCAAGTATGTCATGAAAACTGATCACCCCCAAAATTTGATGGGTTGTTTCTTCGGTAACAATCGCGATGCTGACCGATGATTTTTTGAGTCGATTGATGGCGACTAAAGAAGGGATGTTCGCGTGCACGTTCATGACCGGTTGAATGAGGGACTCCAAGTCTATTTTTTTAAATCCGCGGGTCAGCAGTTGCGTTAAAATATCATTGGTTTCAATCGCGCCGATAAGATGGTCAATGCTTCCTTTGTATACCGGGAAAATGGATCGTTCGCTTTTACCGATTTTATTTTTGATCGTGGAAATCGAGTCATTGATGTTCAGCCAATCCACTTCCGTGTTGGGGGTCATGAAGTCTTTTATGGGACGGTTTCCCAAATGAAAGACGTTTTCCACCATTTTTTGTTCCGCTTTTTCAAAGACTCCGCTTTCCGTTCCCTCGGCAATCAGGAGTTTTATTTCTTCTTCGGTCACCATGTGTTCGGAGGCGGGTTTGATCCCAAGAAGCTGGAGTAGTTTTAGGGTGGAAGCGCTTAATAATTTCACCAAAGGAGACGTTATTTTCATGAGCGTTGTGATGGGGCCTGCCACTTTTAAAGATAATTTTTCCGCATTGGATAGGGCGATTTGTTTGGGGACCAATTCTCCGATGATGAGAGAAATATAAGTAAGGATGATCACCACCAAGGCCACACTGATCGCTTCGCTGTAGGCGGCGATGAAGGGATATTTTGATAACGCTTTTCCTATGTGTTCCGCCACGGTTGCGCCTCCAAAGGCGCCGGCAAAAATTCCGATGACCGTAATTGCAATTTGAATGGTGGAAAGCATCTCCGGTGTTTTGCGTATCAGGAGTAATGTTTGTTTTGCTTTTTTATTTCCTTGTTGGGCCAAGTATTTGAGGTGGCTTTTTTTAACGCTTAATAAAGCGATTTCCGCTAAAGCAAAATAGCCGTTTAAAACGATCAGGCCGAGGATTATTAAAATTTCAATGAGGATCATAGTTGGGTTCAATCATATCAGTGTAATGGCATATATAAATACAATTATTTTTTCCTCCGGCATGTAAAGTATAACTTTTTTAAATCCATCGGAGGTATTGTCGTCCAGTATTATATAATAAATCGGAGATTTTTCCGTGGCAGTGAAGGTTTTTGTGTAGGACTCAATGGTTACATTTTCCGATTGAGCGTAGTCCTCTTCATTGGCGAAGAATTTTTTGTATATTTCATCATCTTTCGAAACATTATATATCTCTAAAAGGCCATCAATGTAGTGGGTCGTTTTATTTGTTGAATATTCGTTTAAATTAACTCCAAAAGAGTTTTCAAAGAAATGGTTTTTATTAAATTTTGAACAACCGGAGAAAAGAAGGATGGTTATTAAAATGCAGGCAATGTTGGTTTTCATGTTCGTTGGGTTATTTTTCAATTGCTTTCTGTAAATTTCACTGATTAGGATTGTACACCCAGCGGTACACCCATGTGACCAATCTGAGTTTGAAGGCGATTAAAAGTCCGTTGTAGATTGAGTGATTGAGGTTTTTGAAGGAATCCGGTATTTTTGGTGCATGCAAATCACAAAAATTTTTACGTTCGATGCGGCGCATGCGCTCACGCATTATTATGGCAAGTGCGAGCGGTTTCACGGGCACACGTACACCCTGCATGTGACCGTCGAAGGCCCGATTCAAAAAAATGGCATGGTCGTGGATTTTCATCTGTTAAAACGCGTGGTTGAAAAACACGTGATCGATAAAGTGGATCACCAAAACTTGAATGATATTCTCATCAATCCTTCAACAGAAATGGTGGTGCGATGGATGTGGAATCAGCTCAAGGATTTGCCGAAATTGTTGCAAAAAGAGCTTAAAGATCCGGCTTTGGCCGAGGATCTAAAGCGTTACTTGATGAGTGAAAAAAAGTTTAAACCCGAAGCGGGGGCGACAATGAAAGTGAAATTATTTGAGCTGAAGTTGTTTGAGACGGCCACGAGTTTTGTGACGTATTGGGGAGAAAAATGATCAATCCAGGCACACTTCATTGGATTCATTGAATTCGCCATTTTCATCGATCCAGATATAACAACCCAAGTTAGAGTCTCTGCAGGTTCCTTTGCCTGTTGTTTTGGTGGGATCCTCCAAAGAACAACTTCCTGTTCCGCAATCGGTTTTTTTATCACAAGGTAGTCCTGCAAAACCCGATGGAGTGTAACAAAAATGATCTCCACGTGAGTTTTCTCGTATTTCGTCCCCGGGTTTGCACAAGTTAAAAAAAGCCAATGAATTAGAAAAGTAGACTACGAGAAATGTGGTCGCTAGGATCATGATTCCCATGATGAAGAGGAGTATGAGCTTATTTTTTTTCATTTTATAACATTTAAGTATAATCTATGTCTGTTGAGGATATAGTATCATGATTTTTTATGGCTGAAATTGAAATTAAAATTCTTGGAATCGATGTCGAAAAGGTGTCTGAGCGCCTCGCTTCGCTCGGCGCCCGCCCTCTTTTTTCCGGCATTGTGCGCTGTCGCCATTTTGACCTTCCCGGGGAGACATTGCGCAAGTCGCATTGCCTTTTTCGCTTGAGACGTTGGGAAGCGGAGCCGGGTTTTTCGAATAAATTTGAGATTTGCTACAAAGGTCCCAAACAAATTATTGACGGGTGCAAAGTGCGTGAGGAAATCGAGACTACGGTTGCGGATGCGGATCAATTTGAAACCATGATGATGAAATTGGGCTATCACGTCACCCTCAACAATGATAAGCGTCGTCGTTCGTATGAATTGAATGGTGCACATTTTGATCTCGATGAGTATCCGACCGCTCCGGCGTATATGGAAATTGAGGCTCCGGATCGCGAGGGCATCGATCGTGCGGTAAAAGCCGTGGGACTTGAGCAATATGAACAAAGCACCGAGACGGCGAATGAACTCTTTGCGCGATTATGGCCGGAAATTGATTTTGATCATTTGAAATTGCCCTAAGAAAGACAATCGGGAAGGAAGAATTTTTGTTCACATGGGAGTCGGACACTCGGATACATGATCCTTGTGTCCTCTTCCTTAAAAATGTTCACAAAAATTTTCCTTTCCCTCTTGTCTCAAAATATCCTCAAAAATCTCCGCGTCATCCTTTTTATAGATATTATTTTGATTGCAAATTGGCATTATTTTTTTCGTGTCTGGTGTCTGAGCCACCCTTTTTTGAAAAGGGGAACCGTCAATGTGGATAAAACAAATGCAATCGATGGAACTAAGGCGTTCATAAATGGATTTGGGAGTTTTGCCACAAAGAAAAACAGGACCACGACACAATACGTGAGGACCAAAATAATGAGTTTGCGGGTCCGGCTCGTTTCCCATGCTTTATCGGCTTCGACCCGTTTGTTTCGAGTTTTAATTTCGTCGATTTCTTTTTTGAGTTCCTCGAGGGTGGTCATAAAAATGCGGGGAGAGGGGAAGCGCACTTCGCTGCGCTTCGTGCGTGTTAAAGTATTTCCAACACCTCCACCTCAAAAATCAATGTGGCGCTGCCGGGAATCACTCCGGGGATTCCATTTTCGCCATACGCAAGATCGAAGGGGATTACGAGTTCGCGTTTGCCGCCCACGCGCATGCCTTGGACTCCTTCATCCCAGCCTGCGATGACTTGGCCTTCCCCGAGGTCGAAAGTGAAGGGCGTGCCGCGTTCAACAGAGCTGTCAAAAACCGTTCCGTCTTCGAGTTTTCCGGTGTAGTGCATACTTAAAGTGTTGCCAACTTTGACTTCTTCTCCTTCTCCCACCAAGAGGTCTTTGTATTGGAGTCCGGAATCGGTGGTTGTGTAATCGCTGTTGTTGGAGCTGTTACAACCGGCGAATAAACCTGTTAAAAGAGCCATAATGCTTGCGGTTAAAATAAAAAGATTTATTTTTTTCATAGGAGGTGTGTTAGATTCTCAACGCGCCCTATCATAGTAGAAAATTATTATTTATGCCACTGTTTGTTGTTCATTATCATGAAATCGCACTTAAAGGAGGAAATCGGTCGTTTTTTGAGTCGGTTTTAAATAAAAATCTTAAGCGAGCGTTTGCGGAATTTAAGGATCTTAAAATTGAACAAAAACGGGACCATTTTCGAGTGCTTTCGACGCATGAAGAGGATGAGGCGGCGATTGTGGCGCGATTGAAAGAAGTGTTTGGCGTGGCGTGTTTTTCCAAGGTGGAACGAGAAGTTACGGATTTTGATGCCGTGACAAAACACGGAATTGAATTGATTCAAAAAGAACTGGATGCGCGAGGATTAAAAGAAGGTGAAAAAGCCACGTTTCGTGTGAATGTGATTCGGCGAAATAAAGAATATCCCATGACGTCGTTGGATTTAGAGAGGGAGATTTCTTCGAGGATTTTGCCTGCGTTTACTTGCTTGAAAGTGAAATTGGAAAAGCCGGAGCTTGCGTTGTATGTGGATTGGGGCGAAAAAGAAACGCTTTTATATTTGAATAAAATTCCGGGGTTGGGCGGTTTGCCGGTGGGGACAAGCGGGAAGTTGGTGTCCTTGATTTCGTCCGGATTTGATTCCCCGGTGGCGAGTTTTTGCATGATGGGACGCGGGGCGAAAATTATTTTTGTTCATTTCCACAGTTATCCTGCGGTGGGCCCGCAGTCCATTGAGAATGTGGAGGCTTTGATAAAACGATTAAATCGGTTTCAGTTTGAGGCCAAGTTGTACCTCATTCCGTTGATTGAATATCAGAAAAAAGTGGTGGCGGATGCGCCGGCCCCACTCCGTGTTTTGTTGTACCGTCGCATGATGGTGCGAATGGCGGAAAAAGTGATGTTTTACGAAGGGGCAAAAGGCCTGATCACCGGAGAAAGTGTGGGGCAGGTGGCGTCGCAAACGCTCGATAATTTGATTGTGACCGATGCGGTGGCGAGTCGCCCGATTTATCGACCGCTCATTGGGATGAATAAGGATGAAATCATTCGCAAAGCCGAGAAAATCGGGACTGCGGAAATTTCCAGTCAGCCGTACGAAGATTGTTGTTCGTTGTATGTGCCCAAGGCGCCTGCGCTTTCCGCGAAATTGCCGGAGGTGGAGGCGGTTGAGGCGGGTTTGGACGTGGAACGGTATGCCGAGGAGTTGTGGGGGAAGAAAGAAATCAGAAAATTTTAAATTTTAGATTGGCGGATTTTTCCATTAGAGGGTATTTTCTAGGCGGTTTTTTAAATTGCTATTACAATTAGGAAATGAATAAAAAGGAGAAAAAGGATGTGAAATACGGGGAGGGGGAGCGCATTTCGCTGCGCTCCATGCGTAGACTTTTTTTTGCCATACGCATGCCACAGGAGGCACTGCCTGTACTTGAGTTGGCTCAAGACCATCTTCCCAAACAAGGCGCGCGATTTTCGTTGACGCATGAATTTCATCTCACTTTCAAATTTTTAGGAGAAGTGGAGGCGTTAACCGAAATGCAGGTGCGGATCGCGGCGCGCAATGTGGCCAAAGCGCTTACTTTTACGCCACAGGATTTGGAATTGAGTTTTGTGAAGCCGGAAATTTTTTATAATAAAAATAATGATCCAACCGTTGTCTCGGTGGGTGTACGGATGAGTGCGGCGCTTTATCAGTTTCATTATGAGCTGGAGGCGGCCTTGGATCCGTTTGGTTTTCGGATTGAAAAACATCGATTTAAACCGCATATTACGTTGGCGCACATTCATGAAATCGATGAGCCGGTGCGCAAGGAAGTGGTTTATATGTTGCGACAGGTTCATGTGAAATCCGCTTTATTTTCAGTCAAGGAATTTGAGCTTATTCAAAGTGATTTGGAATATGGCAAGGCGTCTCATTATGAAATTTTGGAAACGTTTCCTTTTAAGTTTTAATGGAGTGCGTTATGCCACATATTTTTTTGAGTTTGGGATCCAATCTTGGTGATCGCGAAAAAGCGATGAATCGTGCGCAAAGCTTGTTGGAGGGTTTTAACGTTCGGTTTTTGAAAATGTCGCCGTTGTACGAAACCGAACCGGTTTGTCCGGTGAAAGAGGATTGTGAACAGCCTTGGTTTTTGAATGCCGTGGCCGAAGTGGAAACCGATCATGCTCCGGTGCCTTTTTTATTGTTGTGTCGAGAAGTGGAATCGCGGTTGGGGCGTGACACCAAAGATTATGAAGGAGAAGATTCTTTGCTTCGCCGTTATTTTCCTCGACCGATGGACATTGATGTTTTGATGTATGACGATTTGATTAAGGAATCAAAATTATTGATTCTTCCCCATCCGCGGTTTCATTTGCGTCGCTATGTGCTTCAACCTTTTTGTGATATCGCTCCCGATATAGTGCATCCTGTTGAGAAAAAAACCATTGCGCAACTTTTGAAAAACGTTAAAGATGATGCGTGCGTAAAGAAATTTTCCCATGGATCTTAAATTGCTCGCTTCTTTGACTTCGGTGTTGCGCAGAACTTTGTTGACCATGATTGATTCAACGGGTTTTGGGTTTGTGAGCCCGAGTGTGGCGTATTTGGATGTGCTGACCGCGTTGTATTTTGGGGAAGATCATGGAAGACCTGTGTTGCAATATGATTCGACCAAGCCTCAATGGGAGGGGAGAGATGCGGTTGTGCTTTCAAGTGAAGAAGCCATGCCTGCGTGGTTTGTTTGTTTGAGACAGGCCGGGTTTCGTGTGGGAGAAAAATTGAACGAGCCGTTGACTGTGAAAATTCCGGGAGTGGATGCGCCGATCGGGTCGTCCGGGCAAGGGTTGGCGATCGGCGTGGGTATGGCTCAAGCATTTTTGTCGGATAAAAAAACGAATCGAGTTTTTTTAATTGTTGGGGATACGGATATTTATCATGGAGAATTTTGGGAGGCGGCCATGAGAGCCGGGTATGAGCGGTTGGAACGGTTGATTGTGATTTGCGCTCATACCGGAGATGCAAAAATCCAACCGTTGGAGGCTAAGTTTGAGGCGTGTCGTTTTAAAGTGATTAAAATTATGGACGGGCATGAGGGAGCTCAACTTGTGGATGCGATTGCGCGCGCCAAGGAAACGTCGAGGCAGCCTACTGTGATTTTGGCGCCGGTGATTTTAGGAAAAGGGATCCCGTTTGCCGAAGGAAAAGACTTGTATCGTCGCGCCGCTTTTTCAAAAGAAGAGATGGCGACAGCGCTGGGGCAATCCATGAAATCTTATTAAAATTATTTTTTATGAAAAAGAAATTGGCGCAAATTTTAAGTGCATTATTCGTTGCATATTATCGAATTCGTTATGTTGGGCGAGTTCATTTCGGCAAAGGCGTGATTATGAATCATCGATTTGCAATTCATGGTTGCGGGAAGCTTTTTATCGGGGATTATTGTAATCTTTGGGCGCATGAGGAGCCCAATGTTTTTCGTTTTTATGGAGAAAATGCGCGGATTAAAATCGGAGCTAATACTCGACTGAACGGACTCACGTGCCATTGTGCTGAGTCGATTGAAATCGGTGAAAATGGTTTGGTGGGGAGTGCGACCTTGATGGATACGGATTTTCATTCCTTTACGGACCCGAATCATATTCTTTGCGGGAATGTGAAAAATAAGCCGATTAAAATTGGAAACGGAGTATGGTTGTGCGGACAATCTGCGATTTTGAAAGGAGTGCACATTGAAGACGGAAGCGTGGTGGGTTTCCGGGCCGTGGTGGTGAAAAGTTTTTCGGGATGTGTGGTTCTTGTCGGGAATCCGGCGCAAGTTGTAAAAAGTAAACCTTAATTTATAAATATGAGAAAATTCCTTTTAAATTTTTCGATCGTTATTTCCGTTTTATTTTTAGGAAGTGGGTGTTTTTTATCCGGTGGGAATAATGTATTGGAAGCTCAAAAATTTGCGATGGAGCCGCTCATGGTCGTGAAAGCGGACGGGAGTTCGGTGGAATTATCCGTTGCGATTGCGGACAGCCATGAGGAACGAGTGAAAGGGTTGCAGGGCGTTTCCGGGCTCGGTTCTTATGAGGGGATGTGGTTTGTTTTTAGTGATGATGCGGTGCGTGAATTTTGGATGAAAGATATGCAAATTTCGTTGGATATTATTTTTGTGGATGCGGATTTTCGTGTAACGACTTTTGTTGAAAACGCGGCAGCGTGTTCTACGATGGATCCCGAACAGGTCGATTGTACGCATTATTCTTCGGTGGAATCGGTTCGTTATGCGTTGGAGTTGAAAGCCGGAAGTGTGAAGGATTATGGGATTCAAGTGGGGGATACGATAAGATGGCCGGTTTTATAATTAAAATTTATGATTTTTTCGCGTCGACATTCCTCAGTTCAACCTCCGAGTGATGAGAAAAATAAGCCGGGCTCGCTCGAGTCTTTAGTCGAGGGGTTTTATGATGAGCTTTTTATGTTGAGCGCCAAACATCGATCTTTAGTCGCACTTACGGTGAATGAAGGAGATCGACGATTCGCCAATCGAATTCAACGCATTTTAGGGGATCGTCATGTGGCGTTGGATTTAGGAGGAAGTCATGCGATCGCCATGGCAACGGGTTATGCGTTGGCCGGGAAAATTCCACTTTTGGTCGGATCTGCGCATGCCATTTTTGAGCGTGGTTTTCCATCGCTTCATGAATTGGTAATCCAGCCCGGTTTGAATATAAAAATGATTGGAGTCTCGGATTCAAAAGAATTTTTACCGGCTGGTTTTTTAAAAAATTTTCCAACGATTTCTTTTTTTATGCCGCACACGTACGACGAGACACGTTCCATGGTGGGTTCCATGATGAATCGACATGGCCCGGCGTGTCTTTATTGTGAATAAATTTTTTCGATTAAAGTTTGTTCTTATTTGGGGATTGGTATTATAGTTAGATAAAATCGTCCTTTAAGCTCTTCCCCATGACTCATCATCGTCCTCTTAAGTTGTTTTCCGGAACGTCGCATCCCGAACTTGCTCAAGAGATTGCAACTTGTTTGGGTATTGAAGTTTCCGAAAGCGTATCCAAGCATTTTGCGAGTGGAGAAATTTATTTTAAGCCCATGGATACGGTGCGCGAGTGTGATGTTTTTATCGTGCAAACGGCAACGTCCAATGTGAACGAAGATATGATGGAACTTTTTGTGATGCTCGATGCTATGAAGCGTTCGTTTGCCTCGCGCATTCATGTGGTCATGCCGCATTATGCGTATTCTCGCCAGGATCGCGTGGCGTCTCCGCGTGAACCGATCACGGCTCGTTTGATGGCGGATTTGATTTCAACCGCCGGAGCCACGCATCTTATTACTTTGTCGTTGCATTCGGGTCAAACGCAGGGATTTTTCAGTTTCCCGGTGGATAATGTTCATACTCATCGTTTGTTCATCGATTATTTTAAAAAGAAAAAATTTAAGGATTTGGTTGTGGTGTCCACCGATGCCGGCGGGGCCAAAGCGGCCAAACGTTTAGCGGATCCGTTTGGAGTGGAAATCGCGGTGATCAATAAAATGCGCCCTTCTCACAATGTGGCGGCTGCGTTGTCCGTCGTGGGAGATGTGAAGGGGAAAACGTGTGTGGTTTTTGATGACATGATCGATACCGGAGGATCTGTTGTGACTGCGTATGAAGCGTTACGAAAAGAAGGCGCGAATCCGGATATTTATTTGGCGGCAACGCATGCGGTGTTTTCCGATCCGTGCGTTGAACGTCTCAAAAAAACGGGATATAAAGAAGTGATTGTGACCAATTCCATTCCGCTTCCAAAAGAAAAAGAATTTCCGGGCTTGAAAGTTCTTTCCGTGGCTCCTTTGATTTCCGATGTGGTTCGTTGTGTGCACGAAGGCAAGTCGGTAACCGGGGTGTGGGAATAAGCGAAATTTATTCAAAAAGATCGCTCAATTGAGGTTGAGGTGCGGGCATGTTTCCGTTGTAGAGATCGTTCATTCGTTGGTCAAATTGATCCGGATGGGAAGGCGCGGGTGATCCGCTGCCCGAGGCTCCGTACAGTGGATGATCCGGAGCAATGCTCCCGGCCGTTGCGCCAATCCAACCTCCGGAACCCAGCGTTCCCAGATTTCCCCAAACATCTGTTTTGTCGTTGATATTAAAAAGATTCATAACGTCTTGAAGAGACGAATGATCTACTTGAGTGAAAAGATGAGAAAAAGTGCTGAAATCCATAATCTTAGGTTTTAAAGAAGTAATGCCATGCGGCTCGATTTAAGAATCGTAGAGCACGAAAGCAACCTTTCATAAAAGATAACGGCGGCCATGTCTTTTTTATTACAAAATTCTTTGTTTTTTCAACACCAAACAGTGCGATTTTTTTAAATTTTGGAAGGATTGCGTACGCATGGATAAAGTTTTTGGCATCGATTCCAACTCCCCCCAAAAGAAGGATGAGAAAAAGCCAGGGTGTTAAATGTCCTCCACCCAAAAGACTGAAGATTTTTAACATTAAACCGGATTCATCCCCCGCGTTGTTGGCCATGTGTTCAAATGTAATCCAAATAAAAGCCAAGAGTGGAATTTGCCAGCGTAATGGTTTTTTATTGAATTTTTTGGAACAATAAAATCCAAGGCCGATGGCCAAAGTTATAAAAGCGGTGGCGGCTCCGTGTCCTATGTATCCCATGGCTTCATTCCCGTTGCCGTACGAAAAACCGGTGGCATCCGGGAATAAATAAACATTGCCGAGGTGCGGGCCGAAATGTTCTCCCAAATAGCCTTCTCGATAGTAATCTTCAGACATTCCAAAAGCGGTGCCACTCATCATTCCCAGCATCACCCAATCGGAAATATTCCATTGTTGGTCTGGATTTTTGCGATATAAAAGGTAGGCGGAGAGAAGAACGGGGAATAATTTTAAAATTTCTTCCAACGTTGGGAAAAAGAGAGAGGAAGCAAAAAAACTTCCGCCCGGATCAAACCCAAGCGCTCGATATCCGGCGCCGATTAAAAGAGTTATTCCGGTTCCCAGAAAAAGTCCGCGTCCGTACATACCGATGCCATAGCGGGTGGAAACCGATCTTGTGAAGAGAGTGATGAGAAGGATGAAAAGGATGAATTGAATTTGGCCAAAAGCAAGTTCTGGATTGTCATTCCAATAGTAAAAAATGAGTCCGGCAAAAATAAGGATTCCCAAGTTGCTTAAAATGGGGTAAAAATTATTTTTTTGAGCGGTTTGTCCCATGAAGTTATTGTACCAAAAGGCTTTTTTTTGGCCAGAGAGAGTCTCCATGTTATACTTTTTGTATGAATTTTTGATTTTATTTTTTAATGAAATTTTATGAAAATTTATTTTGGAGCGGATCATGGCGGTTATCGATTGAAGGAGGTTTTACAAAAATATGTTCAAGAGGAATTGAAATTGGAGGTTGTGGATCTTGGGACGTTTGGCGAGGAGTCGGTGGATTATCCGGATTATGCGAGGGAAGTGGCGGAAAAAGTGTATGAAAATGCCGGGACTTTGGGAATTTTGGTTTGCGGGACCGGAACCGGGATGTGTATTGCGGCGAATAAACATGTGGGAATTCGGGCCGCGTCTTGCACGAATGAGATGATGGGTCAATTTGCACGAGCGCATAACAATGCCAATATTCTTTGTTTGGGCCAACGGGTGATTACTGAAGAAATGGGTAAGTCCATTGCCAAAATATTTTTGGCAACGCCGTTTGACGGGGAACGACATGAGGTGCGTGTGCAAAAAATTACGGCCATGGAAAGCGGGAAAAAGTAGAGGTGAAGACGGAAATCAATTTATAAAATTTATGAAATTTCCAATGAAAATTAAAATTGCACCCTCGATTCTTTCTGCGGATTTTGGGCGGATGAATGAGGAAATCGCTTCCGTGGAGCCGTTTTCGGATTTGATTCATGTGGATGTGATGGACGGACATTTTGTCCCCAATCTTACGTTTGGTGCGCCGGTGGTAAAGTGTTTTAAACATACGCTTCCTTTGGAGTGTCATTTGATGATCACGAATCCTGAGAAATACATTAAGGATTTTGCCGAAGCCGGGGCATGGATGATTACGGTTCATGTGGAGGTTACGGGGGATAAAACGTCCGAGGTTTTAAAACAAATTCGAGCGTTGGGGGTGAAGCCCGCGTTGTCACTCAATCCACCTACGCCTATCGAAGCGGTGCGCCCTTATTTGGATGAAGTGGATATGGTTTTGGTGATGACGGTGAATCCCGGGTTTGGAGGGCAGGTTTTTATTGAGGATTGTTTAGCTAAGATTTCGACATTAAGACAATGGAAACCGGAGCTTGAAATCGGGGTGGATGGAGGCATCAATGCCGAGACTGCGCGATTGGCGGTTCAGGCCGGAGCCACTCTTTTGATCGCGGGATCGTATGTTTTTAAGGCAAAAAACAGAGGAGCGGCGATTGAAGATTTACGCCAATAGCTTTTAAAATTTGACAATTGTTGTTGATTGAGATGGTTTATGCTATTTTTGTTTGCGGTGATATTTTTTTTAACCTCCCTTTATGAAAAAAATAGGATTTATTTTGACGCTTTTGACTCTTTTTTTAGTCGCAGGTTGTGGTTCGGGAGGAACTCCCGGGATGTTGGTTGGGGTTGTTCAAGATGAAAATGGGAATTTATTAGAGGGAGTGCGAATGGTTTTTGAAAGCGAAGAAGAATATCGCGTGATTTTTTCAACGGTTGAAGGGATTTATGAAATTGAAAACTTGATTGAAGGGACTTATGCGTTAACGTTGGATCGTGATGGTTGTTCAACTTATACCGATGAATATAAGGTGGGTTCTAAGGGAGAAACGGTGAATTTTTCGATGTCTTGTCCTTCTTTAGCGGTTGCGGATTGATTTTAAAATTTTCTTGATATTGCTTTTTTGAGCTTCAGGCTTTACATTTTGCATGCTCAAAAAGGTTTTAAGTGTGTCTCCGTAGCTCAGCTGGATAGAGCGTTGGCTTGCGGAGCCAAAGGCCACAGGTTCGAACCCTGTCGGGGACACCATTTCCGGAGCTTCGCAACGCGGGGCAGAGGAAGTTTGAGTAATGGCTGAATATTAATTTGTTGCTGAAAATTCACCACGCGACTGAAAATGGGGCATTTTTAAAATAATTAACGCAATACGATGGATGTGTTAATCCGTTTAACATGAAGGTTTTCTGGCAGGGGCGGCAGGAATCGCCCGCCCAAGGCGGGTTGGAGACCTCTGTGATATCATTTCATCACGCTTATTAATAATTGGCAGGGGCGGCAGGAATCGAACCCGCGACAAAGGTTTTGGAGACCTCTGTGATACCATTTCACCACGCCCCTATAAATTTAGTGTTTTTAGATAATTTCTACCGGATCCTGTTTTAAAGAATTTTTCACGTAGTATTGCTTCTGATTTTTGTTTAAATTTTTCTTTGTAGATAAGTTGTAGAGGTCTTCGATGTTTGGTTGATTTTACCAGTCCTAATTCGTGTTCTCGGATGCGTCTCGGTAAATTTTTTGTCATGCCGACGTACCGTTTTCCATCTTTCAGGCTTTTTAGGATGTAAATTATATACTGCATCCTTAATCAAGTTAACTGGATGGCGGCAGGAATCGCCCGCCCAAGGCGGGTTGGAGACCTCTGTGATACCATTTCACCACGCCCCTAGAATGATTTGTGTTAAGAGAGAACGAGTGGATTCTACCAGACCTTGGTTTTTAGTAAAATGTTCCGAACAAATGGCTCGTGTTTTGGGTGGGGTCTGAGTTGTTGAGAAGTGAGGCTGAGGAGGTGCGTTTCCAGAGGGTGAAATCGAGGGCGTTTTGAGATTGCATGAGGCGCAGAAAAAAATAGAGCGTCTCCGGAGAGTCCACGGCCAGGCCATCCGGGGTTTGGTCGAGATCGAAGCTAGTGGCGAGGGTTTTGATGGTGTCGAGCGTGATTGTTTCATTATTTAAATTTTCAAAAAAGTTCACCATGCGTTCATCGTTTTTTAAGGCGGTTTCTTCACTCGTGTAGTGCGTGAAATCGAGACTTCCCACAATGATCGTGTGACTCAAGTCGAGTTGTAAAAGTTTTTCTAAAGCGAGATCGATGCGTTCTTGGGGGGTGTTGGTTTTGATGATCAATGGGAGGAGTTTGGCGTTCGGGAAAGTGCTCACTAAAAAGGGTTCTTCTACGGTGATGCCGTGTTCGAGCGAGAATTTTTCCGGCTCGATGTGGATGGGGCCGGTTTGTGTGATTAGAGCGATGGCGTCGAGGTCAATTCCCTGATCTGTGGTTTGAATCGTACTCCAGCCGTAATTGAAATGATTGGGGCTTAAAAGAATAATTCGCTCGATGGAATTTGCGTCGATGGTGTTCCCGATTTCCTGATAAAACGTGTCGATGTAGGGCTCAACTAAAAGATGATGCGGGACAATGAAGCCGCGAATGTTTTGAGGGAAAGTGGAAGAGCCGGAAAGAACGTTGGAGGCGCTGGTTTGGCAGCCGAAAAAGGAAAGGAGCAGTGTGCTTGCGAGAATGAATTTTGAAAATTTAAACATAATATAAAACGGCGATTAGAGACAAAGAGTGCTTTGGTCACCGCGGTTCGGTCGCTCCTGCGGCGCCCGCCCGCTATGCCTCGCGCCAATCGTTTCGCTTTGCGGAATCCAAGCCGATTGGCGCTGCGGGATTGCCCAAGAGCACTCTTTGCCTCTTCGCCTTTAATTTTTATCTACTTTTTCCACGGCCTTGACGCTGTGCCACCCCATTCCACGACGGTGAAGCCGCGGCGCGGGACAGAAACCAAGGTTTGTTCTTGGACTTGGAACGGTTTGGTTACGGGGTCAAAGTACATGAACACGCGAATCAGGGTGTTGGGTTTGGGGGAGATTTCGAGAGGTGCGATTTTGTTGAAATCTTGCGTGCCTACGAACGTGACGTAAAAATACGGTTCATCGAAATTGAGCATGCGGCTCACCCAATACTCCATGAAGTCGGCTTTTTCTTGAGTGGTGAGTCCGAGTTGGGTCAGGGAGTCATTCAAGAATGTTTCAATATTTTCACGCGCCACCATGAATCCGGAGGTGGGAGTTACGCCGGTTTTCGACAATCCTTCCCAGAAAAGATAGGGATACGTCATGCCATCCGCGAGATTGGTGAGTGTGCCATCGGGTTGGGCCACTACGGTCCATCCATTGTCGCCGTACGCGGGATCGGAGTAGGTGATTTCATCGATTCCCACTTTTACGCGAACCGTCGTGGTTTTCGTGGGATAGAGGTAGATCACGGGTTTGCCACATTCAACCGGAGGTGCAATTTCAATTTGCATCAAGCTTCCGAATTGGCCCAAGGGATCTTTAAAATAGACTTTGGGATGAAGCGCGAGATATTCGGCGTAGGTTTTTACAGGGGCTTCGTAGGCGGTTTGCATTTCGACGTAATTGTTGTATTCCCCAAGAAAAGTGCTTTGCTCGGGCATAATGGCGATCTCGGTTGTGACAGGGGGCTCTAACCCGGCAAGGCCTTCCACTTCATAAATATCAAATCCGTTGGAGGTTTTTCCAACCACCGTTAGATTGGCTTCGGTTACCTCTTCCACCAAATAGCAGTTTCCGGAAATGCCGCATCCCGTGGGTTTGTATTTGTAGTTTTGAGTGAGATTGGTGGTGGAATTATCGTTCCAAGTGATTGTAACGTCTTCGGCTCCTTCCTCTTCCGTGTTGAAATTAAAGCCCGGGTCGTATTCATAACGTGCGATGGAACCGTCCGGGAGTTGGACGTAAAAACATCCCGAGCGATACACGTCTCCAACGGTTTCACTTGTGAAAGAGAAGTCTCCAGGGAGTGTGTCGGGGAAGTAATTGTAAGAATCCGAGCCAAGGGTGAGTTTGTTTATTCCGTCGGGAAGAAGCATTTCTTGAGGGGTGGCGAGTCCGTTTAAGATTAAGGTGTCGTCTTTTGTGGCTAAAAGCGGGTCGAGATAGGTGGGGGCGTTTCCTGTTTCCGAATGATTGGGAAGCCAAGTGAAATCGCCCGTTGCTTCATTCCACAGGAAGCGATAAAGGCTTTCTTCTATACACATGCCGTCGCAGGGGGCGACCAAAACAACGAGGGTGTCATTTTTGTAAGCGTTGTCTGCGGTGATGGTTCCGATTGCGTACCATTGGAAGGAGGAAGCAAGATCCCCGTCCCAGGTTGTTTCGTACTCGGTGCCGGTAGAGCTGTTGTATTCGTTGTAAAGACGCGTGATTTCTTCTTTGTAAGGTTCGACAAAGGAGGGGTTGTAAAGTTGCGTGATTGTAAAATAAGCAACATCGCCTTCGGCAAAATAGGGCGCGATGTCAAAATTGGAGGTGGTTATTTCTTTGTCCCACGGGGTGTCGCCTTTGCCGTCTTCAGTCGGGATGGGGTTGGGAGTGATAACGGTTTCGGTGCCGCAGCCGGTGAGGGCGAGGGTGAGGACAAAAAGCGCTCCGAGAAGGAGGCTTAAGAGTTTTTTGGTTTTCATAAAAGAAAAAATAAGGGATAAAAATTTTGCTCATCTTTAATGGTACGGCTTTTCCGAGAGGAAGGTAACAAGATCCCTGTTGTGGTGGCGGTTTTGGCTTGACTTAGCCAAAAAATAGGTTACAATAAGTCCTTTATTTAATTCTCCTTTCGATCTCCTTATGCAACACCATCGTTTTATTCATTTCATTCGTTTGAAGCTCGCTTTGGAACAGGCGATCCAGACGTTTGAAGATTCGGAAGAGGATCGTTTTTTGCTGGCGCGGTTGTTTTTGTCGCGCGACATCCTCGATGGCGTTTTGTTTAAGATGAGGGGGAGGGGGTAAAATTTTGCCATGGGTTTTACAGATATAATTAACGGAGACCTTTCTCATAGAGAAAGAAAAAAGGCAAGGAACGCTTTTATAGATCAAGCTTTAGCTGCCCGAGAAACTCTTGTTGATCAAACCGTTGCTTCTGTTGGGCCCACGGCCTTGGCTGCTTTGGGGAGAAAATCTTTTGAGATTTTCCATAAGGCTGAATGGTCTCGATTTCCTTTGCATTTGCCGGATATTCCTTTTGCGAACGCATTAAAGCCCCCTGACGTAGATGCTTTATTCCCGCAACAACCTGGTTATTTGACACCAGCGCAAAGTTTTACCGATTCTTATGAAGAAACCCATTTTAAAAATCATCCCATTCGTAGGCCTGCTTCTCTTGATTATCATGGTGATGCATTGACTGTTACTTGCGGGATTCGTCGTTGGCCGCGACCCTCTCAAGAGGTTATTGCGGAAGGGTTGGATCTTTATAGTAAAACGAGTAGCCCTCGCGTAACTTTAAATTCTTCTCGAAGTATTCGTAGAGACGTTTATCCCACGCATATAGTGCCTTTTGTCCCCTTGGATGAAAATACAACTTCTACAGGTTGGGCCCAAGAGACTTTTTCAAGATTATGTGCGCTTAGAGCCCGATCGACTTATCCGGAAAAATATTCATTGGAAGCTATGGCAGATCCGGTGATGTATTTGGCACCCCGACTTGTGAATACGACCCCGGAAGAACTTATTCCTCCAAGAGAAATTGTTATGGATGAGGGGAAAAAAGGATTTTACGAAAAAATAAAAACTGTTTTCGGAGAAAAGTTTCCTCCGGAGGCGATTTGGTTTTTGTTGAAAAACAGTGATTCTCTTACGTCCGATATGTTGGAGGATGAGGCAATCAAGGGCCCTTTGGGGGCGATGGCAACTTGTTTGGGAAATGGGTTGGTCGTGGATCGACTTCATGAATTATTTCAAAAAGGATGCGCTAAAGGATCGACTCCTTTGCAAGCGCTTGTTTTTAGTTTGCGCGTGATTAGTGCGATTTATGGGAATAAGTATAATTATGTTTATGGGGGACGAAATTATGGCCATGAAACCTGGTGGTTTAAAGAAAATATGGATCTTACCGCTTGTTTTGATGAGGGGGTGAGCGAAAGTGGGGAATGTGGAGGGAATTTTTGTTTGGCATGGGATGGGAAAGGGATGGAAGTTATGGCTGGATTGGCAGAAGCTGCTCAAGTTGTATTTGAGCCTACGCTTGCTTTGTATAAGGCGGGTGGGTATCGGATTGAACGATTTTCGGCGCCTTCTCTCAGAGAAAGATATGAATGTTTAGCTAAAATTGTAAGATGGTATGGGATTGGTAATTTGTCCCGAGCGCTTCGTGTTTTTGAGTTTGCCGAGGGAGTGTTAGAAGATGCACCTGAGGCCCAAGCCGGTAAAGCCTTAGAGAATTTTGTCTATTATTTGGATAAACAAAGACCCGAAAATTCATTGGTGGGTTGTTTGGAAGGAGATGAGGCAACGATTTATATTCCCGGAGTTAGTGGGTTAAGGGAACGAGGCGAGCAAAAGAAGAAGCCTATGAAAACAGATTTGGTCCAAGATAGCACGATGTCCGCTTCTGAATTGAGTGGGTGCTTGGGAGCGCTTACGAGACCTCTTTCTCATCGACGTCCAATTGAAACTGCAGTTCCTGCTTTGCCTCCCGATATTTCTTCAGAGCTTTTATTTTTTCCGGCGGACGAAGTTACCCGTGCCTCTAAACCTAAACTTTTGGGTCAACGTGATTTACCTATTTCTTTAAATGGGTTGGCCGGGTTATTTGGATTTTACGAACCGTATTTGCGTGCCAATTATAATCCCCAGGCTCTTCCGGAAGAGATTTTTTATAGTTATTGGCGATTTTTGGCAGAAGAAATGCCGGATCCGTTTGCGCCACCCTTTGTTTTTTCGGATCGTTATGCAACGGGAGGAGGCTATGAAAGAGAAAAAGATCCTTTTATTACTTTTTTGAGAGGTTTAGTTACTCATGTGAAAGTGGATTGGTGTGCGTATACCTCTCCGCCACCTGCTGATTCTCGCGAAAAACAGCCTCAACCAGTGGCTGTTCCCGGAGCACTTGAGGGGCTTAAAAGTCTTTTGCAGCTTTGGGCTACCGGGTTTTTAAATGACGAAAAATTGGCATGGATTTTACCCACTTTGGCAGATGAAAAAAGAACCCCCTCGTGGGAAAGGGAAAGATGGGTTGTTTCAGGGAGAAAAAATATAAGGATACAGCCAGATTTTTATACAGATAGAACGGCTCATGATTGGCGGGGGGATCTTCTTAAAGATCCTCGTCCTCTTCTTCAAAAACGTTATGAAGGGATTAGTGGAGCTCGTGCCATGTTGATGTCACAGAGAACTCTTGTGGAATTGGGGTTTATTACGGAAGCTCAATGGCAGTCATTGGGGGAGTCGACTCTTTTGCATGGCGAAAGAAATTGTGGGGTTTCTGATTTTATCCCAAAAGGAGAAACGTCTGAAAGCTTGGCTCCTTGGTTGAGATTACTTGTGCATGAAGGATTCTTGGATCCCGCTCAGTTTCGGCAAAAATATGCATCAGGGAAGGGAAGTATGAGTGTGTTATGGGAAGAGGCGGCTCGATTTAAACAAGCTTTAACGGTTCTTAAAAGACTTGAACAAAAACGATTGGAAGATTTGATGGAAGGCGGTTATTGGGATGGGCCGGAACAAATTGAAGGGATTACGGTAGGGCATTATAGTGATTTTCTTGGATTTGTTGGGATGGCTGATGGGTGGAGATCGGGGCTTGTCATCAATCGACAATTTTTAGAGTATATTTTTTATGCTTATAGCCCTCTTTTTACGGTTCTTAATTTATTGTGTGAACAACATCGATTTCCTTTGACTCGTGATAGTTTAAGGCGTGCGATCGTAGAGACTCCCTCTTTATTTCCTCGAAAAGAGATTGATTCTTCTCGAATTTCTTTGTTGACAGAGGGAGTGGCATTGAAGACCGCTTTAGCGCTTGAGGTAAGAACGGGAAAGGGAGGAGCGATTGATATTCATCGTCCCCGTCCTCATCTTGAGGGTTTATTGGGCCGCTTGAGTGCTCATTATGCAAAAGGAGCAAGATCGGAAGGTACTTATGGTCGTTCTGCCCCTGACCTTATTCGTTTTAAAACAAGGATGCCAGGGTCTCCGATCCCCTCAGGTGTTGAGGGAATACGTGAAATAATTCTCCTTCGGGCTGGTTTACAGGATCAAGCCCCTTCATTGGATACGACGAGTGCTTCTTGTTATATTTCTTCTGTTACCTCACGTTTGCAAGCAATGATGTCCACGGTTGCGGTTATGAGGCATGTTGAGCAATTAGATCCAACGTTACTTGAAATTGTTCAGCCTGTTCGTGGTCCGTTTGATTTAGAAATGATTCGAGACCTTAGGGAAAGATCAGAGCTGGCCCCTTCTAATCAAAGAAGACTGAGGGCTCCCCAATCTCAATTATTGGATTCTCTGGATGCTTTTTATTCAAATCACCCTAAATTGAAAGAAAAAATTTGTGAAGCCAGACGGTTGGCTTTTGGCTTAGTCCCGATTGGAGCAAAAGTCCATTTTAGTAAACCGGTGAATGAAGAAATTTTGACTTTGGTTATGAATAGATTTGGATTGAAAGATTCCAATTTTAAACTTGAACGATCGAATAAATGTTTGATTTTATTTGCCGTACCCAGTGCGGGAGAACTCGAATTGATACTTGAATGTTTGTCTTCATTTGGCCTTTCTGATGATGATTCCGCTCAACTTCAACTTTGTCTTCCCGGGTGGCTTTCTCAAAGAGATGCAGGGATGTTAACAAGTACTCTTCTCTTATCTAAGGAAGTGCCCTCTCTTTTTACGGCAGATTCGTTTAAAACGACCCAAGATGAGAAAACGGGAGCTCGGATCGTAGCTCGCCATGCATTGGGTTATCATGCTTCCCCTCTTTTCTTTATGCCTCCGCACCCTTACAACAAACAACGTATGGATGTTTTGCTTCTGACAACTTTTTCTGAATTTAGAATTGCACAAGATGTTGGTACAGCTTTGCTTATGGATCGTCTTAATTTTGGGCTTTTAAGAAAATTTTGGCCAATTCAAGGTGAAGGGCTTAGTACTCAATTTGAGAAGGATTATCTTACCCTTCTTAAAAGTACTCGGTTTAAAGTGGGTATTCCTATAGAGCAAGGAGGATCTTTAGTGAAAGTATTGGATGCAAATTGGTATTATGAAAACCCAGATGCTGAATCTCAAGATGATATTGGCAATCAGGCTCATTTTGATGGGGCGGTTGACCCGTGTGTCCAAGCCTATTTTGATTGCATGAGTTGTGCCGAAAAGACCGGGGATAAGACTGGAATTGTTTTTGGGATGAGAGAGTCGTATCTTTCTTTTCGGACAAGATTAAGACAGGCACAAATGGCTTTATTGAGCTCAGGAAAGGCTCGACAAGAGGCGGATGTTTTGTTAAATTTTAAATCCTCCGCTTACCATTGATTTGATTTTTTAATAAAATTTATTATGTGTACACCAGAGCATGTAAGACATGTTCCGACGGTTTCTCAACCATCGCGATTTGTTTATCCGGAACCGCGTTTTAAAGAGGGGGGTAATCCTTCTCTTACGCAAGTGACAGATGCAACGAGGGAGAGGATGGCACCAGCGCCTACACAACCGGCTCCGAGACCGACCTCGCCAGCACCAGCGCCTACACAACCGGCTCCGAGACCGACCTCGCCAGCGCCAGCGCCTACACAACCGGCTCCGAGACCGACCCCGCCAGCGCCAGCGCCTACACAACCGGCTCCGAGACCGACCCCGCCAGCGCCAGCGCCTACACAACCGGCTCCGAGACCGACCCC